>JAJYDD010000297.1 GCA_021777795.1 Pseudomonadota bacterium
CGCGCACCTTCCGCGAGGCGACGACGGCCAAGGTGGAATCGAAATCCGCCGCCGGCGGCTATTTCAATTTCGCGGTTTCCCTGCGCGGCCTGCCCCAGGCCCTCGACGCGCTCATGAAGGAGCCGTGACGCGCCGATTACACCTGCGGCGGCGCGCCCGCCATCCGTCCTCGCGCGTAGATCACGAACACCGCCGTCAGCGCCGCCGCCAGCCCGAACCAGGTGAAGGCGTAGCTGAGATGGTTGTTGACGAAAACGAGCCGTGTCTCGCCGCCCTCGGGCAGCGGGTCGGGGCCGGCCTCGGCGTCGATGACGAAAGGCGCATGCGGCCCCAACTTCATGGCGCGAGCGAGGTTCTCGACATTGCGCGAAAAGAACTCGTGATGAGCGGGATCGTCGGCGGGCGTGAACAGGTTGCGCCGCTCGCTCGACCGCATCAAGCCGACGACCTCGACCTCGCCGCGCGGCCCCTTGTCGGCCGCCGCCTTCAGCGTATCCGGCACGAAGCCGCGATCGACGATGATCGTCTCTCCGTACGCAAGCAGCAACGGCGTCATCACGAAATAGCCGACGCCGCCGTAGGGACCGTGGGGGTCGTCTAGGCCGCCGAAGATGAATTCCTGATCGGCGTAATCGTAGACGCCCTTCACGGCGACGCGCCGGTATTCGTAGTCGGCCGGCTTGAGCGACGCCCATTGCGTGGGCGGAGGAACCGGCGTCGGCGCGGAATGGGCGCGCGCGGCGACGGCGGCGATGAGCCCTTCTTTCCAGGCCAGCCGCTTGAGTTGCCACACGCCGAGGCCGACCAGGAGCGCGACGCCGGCCAGCGTCGCCAGCCCCGCGCCCGCCAGACTTCGCCAGTTCATTTGACGTCCAGTCTCCCGGGCGCCGCCTTGTTCTTGTATTGCGAGGCGATCAGCACCCCTTTGAGCGGCCGCAGCAGGCCCAGACAGACCAGCAGCGTCAGCGGCAGGAAGAATACGACGTAGACCCAGAGCGGCGGCTCATATTCGACATCGACCAGCAGCGCCGCGCCGAGCACGAGGAAGCCGGCGATCAGGGTGACAAAGACCGCCGGCCCGTCGCCGGCGTCGGCGAAGCTGTAATCCAGCCCGCAGACTTCGCAGCGCGGCGCGACATCCAGGAAACCCTTGAACATCCGGCCCTCGCCGCAGCGCGGGCAACGACCGGCAAGACCCGTGCTGACGGCGGAAATCGGAGGATATTGCCGCCCTTCATCCGCCATCGGGTATCCATCGTCCCAGTTCGAGATCATCCGACAGGCTCAGCCGGCCATGCCCTCGATATGCGCGCCCCAGGACCCCCACACGTAGATGCAAGAGAACAGGAACAGCCACACCACGTCGACGAAATGCCAGTACCAGGCGGCGAACTCAAAGCCGAGGTGCTGCTTGGGCGTGAACTGGCCGGCCGACGCGCGCACCAGGCAAACGATCAGGAAGATGGTGCCGATGATGACGTGGAAGCCGTGGAACCCGGTCGCCATGAAGAAGGTCGCGCCATAGATCGAGTTCGAGAACGCGAACGGCGCGTGCGCGTATTCCCACGCCTGAACGCAGGTGAAGGTGATGCCGAGCACGATCGTCAGCGCGAGGCCGATCTTGAGTTCGGAGCGCTTGTTGTTGAGCAGGGCGTGATGCGCCCAGGTGACAGTTGTGCCCGAGGTCAACAGGATCAGCGTGTTGAGCAGCGGCAGGTTGAACGGGTTGAGAACCTCGATGCCCTTGGGCGGCCAAACGCCGCCGGTGAAGGCGAGACGGGCGGCTTCTATCTTGTCGCCCGAGAACAGCGAAGCGTCGAAGAAAGCCCAGAACCAAGCCACGAAGAACATCACCTCGGAGGCGATGAACAAAATCATGCCGTAGCGGTGGCTGATCTGCACGACGCGCGTGTGGTCGCCGCTCTCCGCCTCGCGGATGACGTCGTACCACCACGCCGCCATCACATAGAGGATGCCGGCGACGCCGATGCCGAGCACCGCCGGCCCCGCCTTGAGGCCGGCGAAGGACAGCGACTTCATGCTCATGATGAGGCCGACCGCGAACAGGAAGGCGAAGATCGACCCTACGAGCGGCCACGGGCTCGGATTGACCAAGTGGTAATCGTGATGCGGCCTCGCATGCGCGTCAGCCATGAATCGCCCCTCTCCAACGCTGGGGTCGCAGGCCTGCGACCCTGTTTCCGATCTCTAAACGCGCCGCGGGGCGCGTTTCGTTGTGTTCAAACGCGCCGCGAGGCGCGCCCGATTGCCGTCCGTCGCGCACTAAAGCTTGGGCGCCGGCTTGCTCGGCGCCAAGGCATAGGGCTTTTCCGACGCCGGCGGCGCATATAAAGTGTAGGACAACGTGATTTCGTGGATCAAGGCCATGTCGGCGTCGCCTTCCAGCTTCGGATCGAGGAAGAAGACGACCGGCAGTTCCGCAGTCTCGTGCGGGCCGAGCCGCTGCTCGCTGAAGCAGAAGCAAGAGATCTTGTCGAAGAACTGGCCAGTGATTTCCGGCGTCACGTTATAGACCGCGTGGGCGAAAGTCTCGTGGTCGGTTTTGTTGTGGAACTTGAAGAACACCGTCGTCGTCGCGCCGCTGCGCACATCCACGGCGTCGCTCTCCGGCGTGAAGGTCCAATCGAGGCCCGGCGCGACATTGGCGTTGAAATGCACGCGGAAGACCCGCTGGCCGCGATGGGAGGCGCCGTGCGCGGCCACCTGCGTGGTGCCGGCAAAACCGGTGGCGCGGCAGAAAGCGAAATAGAACGGCACGGCGGCGAAGGAGAGACCCAGCGTCGTCGCCGCGATCAAGCCGGCGCCGATGGCGACGCCGAGGTTGCGTCGGTGCCTTTGGAAAAAGGAGGTCATGACGCGCCCTTCAAAATAAGGCCCGGCGCCATCTTGACGATGGTGATGGCGTAGAACAACGCCGCCAGGAAGGCCACCGCGAGCCCGATGGCGATGTTGCGCAGCCGCCGGTTGCGAAGTTGCGCAGGCGTCAGCCCGCCGGTGGGATCGGAACTCACGGCGCTCACAGCCCCCACCGCGCCAGCAGCCCGAAGCCATGCTCGATCACCAGCAGGCCAAACAGCGAGAATAGATAGAAGATCGAGAAGCCGAACAGCGCCATCGCCCGCTTGTTGGCGTCAAGCCCGTCGCGCACGAGATAGACCCGCACCGCATGGACGCAAAACCCGAGGCCGAGCCCGAGCGCGGCGACGCCATAGAGCCAGCCGCCGACCCCGGTGAACCAGGGAACCAGGCCCAGCGGGGCGAGCAGCAGCGAATAGACCAGGATTTCCAGCCTCGTGCGATCCGCGCCCTTGACATTGGGCATCATTGGCACGCCGACGCGCTCGTAATCGCGGGCCTTCACCAGCGCCAGCGCCCAGAAATGCGGCGGCGTCCACATGAAGATGATGGCGAATAGCCAGATACTGTCGAGCGACACGCTCCCGCTAGCCGCCGCGCAGCCGACGATCGGCGGCAGGGCGCCCGCCGCGCCGCCGATGACGATGTTCTGCGGCGTCAGCCGCTTCAGCCAGATCGTGTAGATGACGACGTAATAGAAGATGGTGAAGGCGAGCAGCGCCGCCGCCAGCATATTGGCGATTAGCGCCAGCGACATCACGGACAGGAAAGACAGCGTGAGGCCGAATCCCAGCGCCTCGCGCGGGGCGATGAGGCCGCTCGGCACCGCGCGAAGTCGCGTACGCGCCATGCGCGCGTCGATGTCGGCGTCCCACCACATGTTGAGCGCGCCGGAGGCGCCGGCCCCGATGGCGATCGCCGTCAAGGCGGCGAACCCGACGACGGGATGCACGCCATGCGGGGCGATCAGGATACCCGCCAGCGCCGTCAGTATGACAAGCGACATCACGCGCGGCTTCAACAGCGAGAAGAACTCGCGCGGCCCCGCGAGGTAGGCCGATTCCGCCGCCGCAGGCGAAAATGCGGAATTGTCAGTGGCCAAACTCATTCGCATACCCAGATGATTGCGCCAGAGGCGGCGGGCGCGGAACCCGCCGCTTCAGGCTTAGTGTTCCGCGCCGGCGATCTGCGGCAGCGTCTCGTACTGGTGGAACGGCGGCGGCGAGGGCAGCGTCCACTCCAGCGTCATCTCTTCAGGGGCGACGTTCCACGGGTTGGGGCCCGCCACCCGCTTCACCGCGAACGCCTCATAGACCGTGTAGATGAACACGACGGTCGCCGCCAGCGCGACCAGCGCGCCAAGCGAGGAGACGAAGTTCCACAGCCAATAGGCGTCGGGATAATCGATGTAGCGGCGCGGCATACCGGCCAGGCCGAGGAAATGCTGCGGGAAGAACACCAGGTTGATGCCGATGAACAGCAACCAGAAGTGTCGGATCGCCCATTTCTCGTCGTACATGTAGCCGGTCATCTTCGGGAACCAGTAGTAGAAGCCGGCGAAGATCGTGAACACGGCCCCGAGCGACATCGTGTAATGGAAGTGCGCGACGACGTAATAGGTCTCGTGCAGGTCGCGGTCGGCGCCGGCGTTGGCCAGCACCACGCCGGTGACGCCACCGACGGTGAACACGAAGATGAAGCCGATCGCCCAGATCATCGGCGCCCGCATCTGGATGGAGCCGCCCCACATGGTGGCGATCCACGAGAAGATCTTCACGCCCGTCGGAACAGCGATGACCATCGTCGCGAACACGAAATAGCGCTGCGTGTCGAGCGACAGACCGACCGTGTACATGTGGTGCGCCCACACGACGAAGCCGACCGCGCCGATCGCCACCATCGCGTAGACCATGCCGAGGTAGCCAAACACCGGCTTGCGCGAGAAGGTGGCGATGATCTGGCTGACGACGCCGAAGCCGGGCAGGATGAGGATATAGACTTCCGGATGGCCGAAGAACCAGAACAAATGCTGGAACAGGATCGGATCGCCGCCGCCGGCGGGATCGAAGAACGTCGTCCCGAAGTTACGGTCGGTCAGCAGCATGGTCAGCGCGCCGGCCAGCACCGGCAGCGCCAGCACGAGCAGAAACGCCGTCACCAGGATCGACCACACGAACAGCGGCATACGGTGCATGGTCATGCCAGGCGCGCGCATGTTGAAGATGGTGGTGATGAAGTTGATCGCGCCGAGGATCGACGAGGCGCCGGCGATATGCATCGACAGGATGACGAAATCCATCGCCGGCCCGGGAGTGCCAAGCGTCGAGGAGAACGGCGGATACATAACCCAGCCGCCGCCGAAACCGTGGAATCCGGCCGAGCCATCGACGAACATCGAGATCAGCAGCAGCGTCAGCGACGCCGGCAATAGCCAGAACGAGATGTTGTTCATGCGCGGGAACGCCATGTCCGGCGCGCCGATCATCAGCGGCACGAACCAGTTGC
>JAJYDD010000298.1 GCA_021777795.1 Pseudomonadota bacterium
TCATGGGGCGCGAGAGCCGCCATCCCGTCGCGAGGTAGTAGCCGCCGTTTCGGGCGGGAACCATGGCGAAAGCGGTTTCGGCGACGCGCGCGACGAGCCAACCTTCAGACGACCGGCCATATTCGATGGGGGCCTCGTCCGGCCCGCGGGCCGCGTCGGCCCGGAGATAGGGCAGGGCGGCGGTGCGATTTCGACGAATGTTAGTTTCGATGACGCGTGAATGCGCGTCCGGTGAACTGGACATGGAACGATTCCTGGCTTGAGCGAGAAACGAAACCGCCGCCGGCTGGGACCGGCGGCGGCGATGAGTTTCGAAAGGGTGGGGCGCGGGTTATTCGGCGGCGACGCGATAGGCGTCGTCGGCTTCGGCGACTTCGCTATCTTCCTCGACGTCCTCGGGTCCGACATCGGCGTCCGGTTCGTCACCGCGCTCGTCAGCGACATCATCGCCATCAAGGTCTTCGGACTTAGCCAGCCAGGCCGAGACCTCGGCGGCCCCGGGCGCGAACGTCGCGGCCGGATGTACGAATCGCTCGTCCTTGAAACGCTCGATCAGCGCGGCGCGCGTTTCGCGCGCGCGCGGACGCGGCAGCACCGAGGTTCCTGTGCAGGCGCGTTCGAGCGCCGACCGCGACAGGCAGGCGAGGAACTCTTCCGTCGCCATATTGACGAGGAAGTTGTCGGCGCCGATCGCCGCGCCCGCGACCCGCGCGGCAATGCCGCTATCCGAGCAGTTCTGCCGCGCCGAAAGGGTGTCGGTAAGCGCCGCGCGCGCTGCGGCGCGCAGCGTGCCCCGGTCGAAGGCGAGCGCGCCGGTCTCATCGACAAGGCGCGTGGCGTGCCGCTGCATACGGGCGGCGGCGTAGACGTCGTCGGAAGCGCCCGACTGGATGGAGACGTTCCGCCCGGCGAGCGCGAGGACGAGCAGCGCCATCAGCGTGTCGTCCTCGATCGGCGCGCGGCCCAGCGCCTCGTGCAAGGCGTCGGTGCGGAGATCGCCGATCATCTCGACGCCCTTGCGGGTGACGTCAGGCCGCGACTTGCCGAACCCGCCGTCCTCATGGTCGCTCGCGTCGCCACCGACGACGCCGTTCCCCGTTCCCGGCTTGCCCTTCGTCGCCCTTGGTTCCGGCAGCCGGTAATGGACCGTCTGCACCTTGCCCTCGCGATCGAGATACATCGCCGCGCAGTCACCCTTGCCGGGCTTGCCGTAGACGCGCTCAGCCTTCGGCGGCAGCACGACTTGCCCAAAACTGTTGGCAGCCGCGATGACGCCCTTCTTCGGCAGGTGGTGCGTCATCCATTCCTGCTGCGCGCCGAGAAAGGCCTCGACGTCGGTCGTGTAGCGGCTGTCCTGGTCGGCAGGCGCGAACAGGTCCTCGACCCAGGCGATGCCATAGGCCTTGGCGAGATCGTCGCCAAAACTCGCGTCGCGTGCGTACATTTTCTTCCTGTCGAGCGCCTGAGCGATGCTCTGCCAGGAAGTTTCTGGATCGCCCTTCTTCGGCTTGTTGGCCTTCCAGACCTCACGCTGTTCGTCGAGCGAGGCGGCGGCGATGATGCGGAGTTGGCGCTCCTCCGGCATGTCGCCCTTCGCCATTTGATCCAGCATCGCGGGCAGGACATTGGCGAGCAACCGGAGTTTTCGGATCTGGCGGACGGGCAGGGCGAGCGCGATGCCGATCGCCTCCTCGCTCCATCCGAGCGCGACGAGGCGCTCAATCGCCCGCCACTGATCGACCGGGTTCAGCGGCTCGCGGGCGATGTTCTCGATCATCGAACGCATCGCGCCGTTGTCGTTCGCGGCCTCGTCGATGAGGACTTCGATTTCTTGCAAGCCGGCGGCGATCGCCTGTTTCACGCGGCGGTGGCCGGCGTTGATGACGTAGCCATTGCCGCCGTCTGTTTCCGGCGCAATCACCGGCGGCTGCACGACGCCAACAGCCTTGATCGTCGCCAGCAGCAGCGCGTCAGCCTGCGGCGTGGATTTCGTCTGGCGGGCGCGGTCCGGGTTTTCTTTCAGCGCGCGCGGATCGACCTTGATGAGATGCATGGAAGGCTCCTTTGGGTTTGCAGAACGCAGGGCCTTGCCTCCGTCCTTTGTCTTCCTGTCGAAGACGCCCTCAGGCCCGCGGAGCGGGCGGGCCGGCACAAGTGCGGCGGAGCCTCCCTGGCCGGCAGGCCGAGCGGGGCCGTCAGCCCTGCGAAGGACGACGGGCCGGGATCGCGATCGCGGCGCTTGCGCCAGAGGCTTTGCCGGACCGGCCGATCTGCGAGCAGGTTTTCCGCTGGTTCCCCCTCAATTCCTTCTCGCGTTCCTCGCTCTACCTCGTTTCGAGGTTTCGAACATATATAGAAGAGCGTATTGTCACAATTCGTACATTTTTTTCTGTCGTTATTCACTTCCATCGCTCATATTTTTGTGCTATTTTTCCATCGAACGGACCCATAGAAATGAACCGTGATCAGCGAACTCTCGCGCGAAAGCAATTGGACCGACGGCTCTCGCCACTGCGCGATCTCAAGCTCGTGGCCCCGCCTTACGGTTGGATGCGGGCCATCCGCGAGGCGCTTGGCATGAGCACGCGGCAACTCGCCGCTCGGATGGGGGCCTCGCCGTCGCGGATTCCGGCGATCGAGAAGGCGGAGGTCTCCGGGGCGACCACCATCCGGACGCTGCGCGAGGCGGCGGCGGCGATGAACTGCACTTTCGTCTACGCGTTCGTCCCCACGAAGCCGCTCGAAGACATCGTGCGTGACCGGGCCGCGCAAAAGGCCGGACGCGACATCGCCAGCCTCGACCACACGATGCGGCTCGAGAACCAGGCGCTGCTCAAATCCGACCTCGACGACGAGCAGCGCCGTACGGTCGATCTCCTCATGACAGGCTCGCCGCGCCATCTTTGGGAGGAGGATTGAGCTTCATGAACGATCCGCTGTTCCAGGACGACGACGAGGCCAATACGCCGCTGAGGCCGGAGGAACGCGAGCAGTTGATTCCAACCTACATCACCCTGCGCCACGAATTGAACGAGGCGGAGCAAATGAACATCGCGGCGGCCTTGCGCTGGGCGCGAGCGCGACAACGAAACGTATTGAAACCGGGGGTGCTAAACGAACTGCATCGGCGCATGTTCGGCGACGTCTGGAAATGGGCCGGAAAATATCGCACCACGGGCCGCAATATCGGCGTCGAGGCTTATCGAATTGAACCGGACGTGCGCCAACTCGTCGATGACGTCAGCTATTGGGTCGAGCATGGCGCCTATCCGCCGGACGAGATCTGCATGCGGTTCAGCCATCGCCTGGTCGCCGTCCAGCCGTTCCCAAATGGCAATGGTCGCTTGTCTCGCCTGGCGGGAGACCTCCTCGCTCGACAGCTTGGGCAAGCCGCGTTCAGCTGGGGACGCGCAAGCCTGATCGATGCGGGCGAGACACGCGCCCGCTACATCTCGGCTTTGCGTGCCGCCGACAACCACGACATCGCGCCTTTGCTCGCGTTCGCGCGGTCATAACCAGAGTTTCCGCGATGCGAAGCGGCAAGAAACCCGCCAGTGTGCGAGTAAGCTGCCCATGCACAGGGCACACGCGGGCGTGGAGTCCAGACACAGTATCTTGATTGTTACTACGAGTTCGGCGCTCACTTGAAGGACATCCCTTCAGGCGGCTTTTGCGGCCCCGAGCGGCGTATCGACATCCCGGCTCAGCGACGCCTCGACCTCGGCCAAAAGCCGACGCTTTTCCGCAAGCTCCCCCGCGAACCCGAATTCCGTCGCCTGCCGGCCGCGATAGGAGGCGAGACGGCGCTCGGCGTCAGCCTGTCTCGCACGGAACCTTTCGCGTTCGTTTTCGAACCCGTCGAGTGCATGCTCAAGGCGCGCGACGGCGCCGAGCGGGGTGACCGTGACGGGAAGGTCGATCTCCTCGGCGACGCCGGCGCGCTGGATCAGCGTGCTGTAGGAATAGGCGTCGCGACCGCTGCGTACGCCTTCGAACACGACCGCAAAGCCGCCGATGACGGCGATTTCCGTCCGTCCCTCCTGCTGGAGTTGCACGAGGGTCAGGATTTCCTTCATCAGCCCGCGACCCGCAAGCTTGCGCTCGTCGTAACGCTTAGGCCCGACGGTCATGGCGAAGGCGCCGCCGGTGGTGGGGACGCGCCGTGCGATGTCCGTGGCGATTTCGGCGATGCGGCGCGTCGCAAACTCCACGTCGCGCTCGGCGTCGCGGATCTGACGCCGCACGGCGAACTGGTCGTCCTGGTGAGCGGCCCGCAGCCGCTCCAGGCGCGCGATGTCCGCCTCCAGCCCCGCCTTGTGCATCAGCCGCTCGTCGCCGCTGGCGATCGCCTTGGCCAGCGCAAACTGGTTGGCCTGACTTGCGCCGACATCGTCGAGCCGTCGGATCGAGGCGTCGCCCGACAGAGCGGCGGCGATGAACCGGGCCTTGCGCTCGTTCGTCTGCCACATCGTCGCGTCGAGCGAGCCCTCCGTCGCATAGGCGTAAATCTCGACCTCGTCGTGCTGGTTGCCCTGCCGGACAATGCGGCCCTCGCGCTGTTCGATCTGCGAGGGTAGCCACGGCACGTCGAGATGATGCAGCGCCTTCAGCCGCAGCTGGGCGTTGACGCCCGTTCCCATCGTGTCGGACGATCCGATAAGAAACCGCACCTTTCCGGCGCGCACGTCGCCGAACAGCCGCTGCTTGGCCTCCGACTTCGTGTAATCCTGCATGAAGGCGATTTCCGACGCCGGCACGCCGAGCCGGACGAGTTCGTCGCGAATCCAGCGATAGGCGGAGAAGCCGCGAGATTTCTCGACACTGATCGTGCCGAGGTCGGAGAAGATCATCTGCGCCGCGCCGGGGCGCTCGTACGGCCGCCCGTCGGGCTGAGTATATTCGTTGTCGCCCGTTTCCCGCCAGATGCGGAAGGCGTTGGCGACGAGACGGTTCAGCTTGTTCTCAGGTTCGTCTTCGTTGTCCGGATCGACAAGGCGCAGGTCTACGGCGGCGTGCCGACCGTCGGTGATGACGGAAAGCAGGATGTCGTCTCCCGGTTCGACCTTGCGGTCGCGCGCCTCGATCGCCTTGATGCGGACGTCGAGCACGGTCTGGTAGCGGCGAAAGGCGGCGGTCGGCTTGGCGGTCACAATCTGGCGCGCACCGGTCGCGATCTCAGGGACTTTGACGTAGCGCCGCAAGTCCGCGGGCAACACCACATCCGCGAAGCTGCGGAACATGGCAATCAGCTCCGGCACATTGACGAAGCTGGCAAAGCGCGAGACCGGCTTGTACTTGCCGTTGGGCTGCAATTCGAGCTCGGTCGTCGTGTCGCCGAACGTGCTCGCCCAGGCGTCGAATTCATGCAGGCTGCGCTCTT
>JAJYDD010000299.1 GCA_021777795.1 Pseudomonadota bacterium
CGATCGCCTGGGCGGTGGCGACGGCGCGGGCGATGTCGTTCTGGTCGATCAGGTTCCATTTCTTGTTGGCGTTGGCGGCCCAGACGCCAGCCAGGCAATCGGCCTGCAATTCGATCCGCACGGAGATCGCGTTGGCCTGGATGCGCGAGAGCTGCGCTTTCTCGGCGTCGGCGCGGCCGAGGATGCCGAGCAGATCCTGGACGTGATGGCCGACCTCATGGGCAATCACATAGGCGTCGGCGAAATCGCCGCCGCCGCCGTATTTGCGCTGCATCTCGTTGAAGAACGAGGGGTCGAGGTAGATCGTCTTGTCCTCGGGGCAATAGAACGGCCCCATCGCCGCCTGCGCGCCGCCACAGGCGGAACGGGTCGCGCCGGTGTAGAGCACGAGCTTGGTGTCGACATAAGCCACGCCCTTCTGCGCCGGCAGGATTTCCGCCCACACCGCTTCCGTCTCGCCGAGGACGTGCTTGATCAGGCTGGTGGTGCGGTCGGTGGCCGCCGGACGCGATGTCGTCGGGGCGCTCGTCATCTGCTGTTGATGCGACCCGGCGCCGGTGAGGATCTGCGCGCCGCCGAACAGCACGGCCGGGTTGATGCCGGTGAGATAGCTGACGATGAGCACGACGACGATGACGCCGATCCCCAATCCGCCTGTGCCGAAGGACCCGCCGCCCCCGCCCATGCCGGCGTTCATCGAATCGCCGCGACGATCCTCAACGTTCGAGGATTCCGGGGTATTCTCCCATTCCATGCCGCAGCCTTCCCGCCGTCGTTGCCCATTTGGCTTCTAGCAGACGGCCTTCGGCCCCGATAGGCCGGCTTGAGCGGCGCCCGCTGTCCCGATAAGACATATTCTCCCAGACGGAGACGCGGATATGAACGGTCGAGCCTATAGCATCCGGGTCGATGGCGCGAAATACGGGGTCGGCTTCGGCTCGGCGCTGGCGATGGCGATCTCCTACCCCAACAATCATTCGGTGCTGTGGGCGATCATCGACGGCCTGCTCGGCTGGATTTACGTGCTCTATTTCGTGCTGTTCCGTAACTGAGCGCGCGCCATCGCCGCCACCTCCTCCGCCGTCGGCGGGTTCTGGGTGCGGCGGGAAAGGCAAAGGGGGCTGCGGATCTTGATCGGCCGCGTCAGCCCCTCTGTGGAAAAATAGAACTCGCCGGTCTTTAGGCGGCCAACGTCGTCGGCCGCGCCGCCCTTGGCCGCCATCATCTCGCGCACCGCCTCCAGGCTCGCCGGCGAACCGAGGCGGCCGTAGACGTGGGTGAGGCAGTTGGAGACGATGGCGTGGTCGATGCCGCGCGGCTCCTGGGTGGCGAAGATCATGCCGAGCCCGTATTTGCGCGCCTGCTTGACCAGCGCCAGCGCGCTGCGCTTGGCCGGCGTCGTCTCCTTGGCGGGGGCGTAGGTCTGCGCCTCGTCGAGCGCATAGAGCCGCCCGGTCGGGCTCGGATGACGCTTGATCCAGGAGAACAGCGCCATCTGCAATTGGTTGACGAAGGCCGCGCGCGCGGCGTCGCTGCCAAGCCCCGAGAGATTGACGATGGAGACGCGCGTGCGCCCGGAGGCGCCGGCGAACAGCCGCGCGGGGTCCAGCGGCTCGGCGTCCTGGCGCAGCAGCGGGTTGGCGGCGATGGCGGCGATGAGTTGTTCGGCGATTTCGCGCGTGAGCTTCGGGGCGTCGGCGATGCGGCTGGCGGTCTCCGGAAGGTCGCTGAGCAGCCGCAGGAGATCGTCGAGCGAGCCGCCGCCGCCGCGCGCGAAAGCGCGCAGGCCGTCGGCGAGCGCGCCGCGCAGCTTGATCGCCTTGGCGCCGCCGCCATGTAGATGCGGCTCCAGCGTGGCGAGCGCCATTTCGACCGCGTGCTCGCGCTCGTCGAGGCTCTCGGCGTCGCCGCCGCGCCCCAGCGCGGCGAAATCGGGCAGCAGCGGCAGCGACATCGGCCGCCCGGCGGTGACGCCCGGCGTCCACACCACGGTCTCGACGCGCTGGAAATAGGCCTGCGCCTTTCGCGCATCGTCGTCGGAGAATTCGGGCGGGCGCGCCGGCCAGGGCTCGCCGAGCCGGGCGAGGTCGTTGTTGACGTCGAGCACCAGCGCGGGCACGCCGATAAGCGCGGCCTCCTCGACGATGCGGCTCAAGAGTACGCTCTTGCCCGCCCCGGAGCCGGCGAGGATGGCGATATGGCGCGGCAGCAAGGCGGCGGCCAGGACCACGGGGCCGGCGAGTTCGCCTAGCTGCACCGCTCGGCCGATGTAGATTTCGCGCGGCCCCGAAGGCGCGGGAGGCGCAGGCGGCGGCGCGGGTTTTGGCGGCGCGGGCGCAGGTTCGGCGGGCGCGGGCGCAGGTTCGGCGGGCGCGGGCTCGGCGGCCAGGAAATCCGGCGGCGCGAGGCCGGCGGCCTGGAACAGCCTGGCCTCGAACAGAGGTTTGCGCCGCCGCAGCCAGGCCTCGAAGCCGGCGCTCCGGCTCAGTTCGCGCAACGCCGCAAACAGCGCGAAATCCTCGGCCGCCGGCGCCAGCAGCAGCCCGCCGACGTCCTGAAAGCTCTGCATCAGCGCGGCTGTCTTGGCCCCCGAGGGCGGCGGCCCCTCGCGCAGCACGATGAGCCGGCGCCCCTTCAGCCCGGCGTCTAGCCCAGCGGCGGTGATCGCCGCCTTGAGCCGCGCCTGGAAGGCGATGGCGTTGTCCTGCGCCAGGACGCGGAAGCCGAAACGGCGCTGGCGGTCGTTCTCGTCGTGAAAGACGAAGACCAGCCGCGCGTGCAGCGCCGGGTTCTGCGCGTAGGGCTCGGCGCTCGCCTCGCCGTCGATGGAGTCCGGCAGTTTGAGCTGGCGCAAGTAAAGCTCGCAGGCGACGGCCAGCAGCGACGCCAGCGCCGCCTCGTCGTTGAGATCGGGCGCGGCGCGCTGGCGGCTCCGCGCCAGAGCCGCGTCGAGCGCCTCGCCGCCGACCGCCGCAGGCGCGGGGACGATCGTGGCCGGCGCGCCGGCGAGCGTCGCGCATTCGCGCATCGCGTCCTCGGCGAGGCAGGCGTCCTGATGCTCCTGGCAACGCATGAGGATTGCGCGCGGGCGCAGGCCCACGGCGCTTTCGACGGCGGCGGGGGTGAAGGGATAGGTCGGATAGGGCGGCCGGAAGCCGGCCGCCGCATAGGCCGGCGCCAATCGCCCGGCGATCAGCCGTTCGACGATGGCGGCGCTGGCGATGGGCGCCAAAGCCCGCAATTCGCGGAAGCGGTCGGCCGCCGAGGCGACCACGCTCTGCTTGAACATCGCCCAGGTCGGCTCCAGGCAGGAGACCAGCGTCAGCGCCCGGCGCTTGATGTCGTGCAGATCGGTCAGGCCGCTGGCGACGCCCTGGAGCAGGGCGCGGGCGCGCCCGGCGGTCTCCCCCGCCGCATTGGCCTCGCTGACGATGGCGTCGATCTGGTCGAGGGCGATCAGCGTCGGCCCGGCGAGGCTCATGATCCACAACAGGCCGCGCACGATCTCGGCCGGCGTCGGCGGCCCGCCGAGAAAGCCGAGCGCGCGCTGGCGCTCCTCGTCGCTCTCCTGCCCTTGCAGCCACAGGCCGGCGAAGCTGCTGACGGCGAAATCGCGCGATTCCACCAGCGCCAGCGCGCGCAAAACATCCTGATGCCGGCGCGTCTCGGCCGGCTCGCTCGTCGCCAGCATCGCGAGCAGCAGATCGACCGCCGCCGCCTTGGTGAGCGTCGGCGTCGCCTTGGCCGCCGCCGCGCGCCGGGCGTCGGGGTCGGCGCTGGCCTTCCTCAACGCCGCCAGCAGGATCGCGCCGGCCTGGGTGTGTCCGTCCGGCATCCGCCGGGTCAGCGATTCCACGAAGGCGAGCGCGGCGGTGCGCCAGAAATCGGCGACGCCGAAAATGTCGATCAGCACGAACCAGCCGCCGCCCTCCCAGACGCGGCGGCGAAGCGCGCCGATGAGATGGGTCTTGCCCGATCCCGCCCGCCCCGACAGCACCTGCCCGATCGGATTGGCCTCGGCCGTCCGCGTGCGGGCGAAGAACTCGGCGACGATGCGGTCGGCGAGATCGCCGTTGAGACTATCGACATGATAGGGCTGGTCGGCCCAGATGTCGCGCAGGCCCTGCGTCCAGTGAAAATCGGCGCCGGCGAAGGCGGCCAGAGCCGAATTCATCGCGCAATCCGCACGAAGCTCATGCGTTCGCCCTTGAAGTCGAGCGCCGCCTCGCGGTCGGCGGGGTTAAGTTCGGGCGGATTGTCGGAAGCCGAGAGTTGCAACCCGTCGCGCCCATGCGCCGCCGTCAGCGCCGCGTCGAGCGTCGCCCTATCGACGCCGGGCAGAGCCGCGCGCAGATCGGCGAGCCGCACCCGCTGGTTGAAGCGCCCGTCCGTGATCCGCAGATAGGCCGCGCGCAGGTCCAGCGTCGTCGCGCGCGGCGCCAGCACCTCGGCAAGGGAAATGTTCTCGGCGGCGAGATAAGCCTTGAGCCGCGTGAGCCAGGCCTGAAGCACGATTGCGCCGGCGGTGGTGCGCTCGGGCAAAGCCGCATCGAGGTTTTCGCCTGCCCAGCCCCAGCCCTTTTCGGTCGCCTCCAGCCACAGGCCGCGACCGCGCTTCTCGGCGGCGACGAGGCCGGCCTTGGTGAGCGCGTCGCGGTCCGGCTTGGTCACGGCCGGGCGCACGTCTTTCTGCATCATCCCCCCCTGCGGCGCGGCGAGAATCGCCCACAGAATGAGAGTCTGCGTTCTGGTCGGCATGTCAGTGTCCCCCTGCGCCCAAGGTTGACGAAATCGCCGCCCATTGCCAGCGTCTTGTCGAGGTCGCGCGAATTTCGCGGGGGCGCGGCCTGTTTGCTCTTAAGACTTGCGCGGCTAGACTGGCGCCGACGCTCTCGGAGCCGACGCTTGCCCTCGCTGATTCGCTTCGTCATCATCCTCGGCGGCCTGGCCGCCCTGATCTACGGCGGCCTCTATTTTCTGGCGAACGCAGTGAAGATCGCCCCGCACGAAATCACCGAGACGGTCGAGTTGCCTAAGGCGCCCAAGTGACGGATCTCATCAAGTGACGGATCTTATACAGGGCTTTCTCGACGCCCTTGCCGCCGAGCGCGGCGCGGCGCGCAACACCCTCGAATCCTACCGGCGCGACCTCGACGTCTATTGCGCCTTTCTCGTCCGCGCCGGCAAAACCCCGCTGGAGGCTGGCGACGCCGACATCCGCGCGCTGCAAGCCGACGGCGCCGGACGCGGCCTGAGCCCCGCCACCGTCGCCCGGCGGCTTTCGGCGATCAAGCAATTCCACAAGCATCTGTTCGTCGAAAACTTGCGCGGCGACGATCCGACGCTGGCGCTGGAAGGCCCGCGCCGGCGTCGGCCC
>JAJYDD010000300.1 GCA_021777795.1 Pseudomonadota bacterium
GTGTGATGAGCGCGGCCTGCGCCGAGGCGCCGAGATTCTTGCCGACCGCCATGCCGGCCGCGATCGCGAGCACGTTCTTGGCCGCGCCGCCGATCTCGACGCCCCGAACATCGGTCGTGTGATAGGGCCGGAACGTCGCCGAACCCAGCGCCTGCACGAGCTCGCTTGCGAGCGCTTCGTCATGGGCCGCGAGCGTTACCGCGGTCGGCAGTCCGCGCGCCACCTCGCTGGCAAAGCCGGGCCCCGACAGGATCGCAGGCCGCGCCTTCGGTGCCGCTTCGGCGATCACCTCGGTCATGAATTTGTGCGTGCCGCGCTCGATGCCCTTGGCACATGCGAGGAGCGGCGTGCCATCCTTGAGGTGCGGGGCGAGCGCTGCCGTTGCCGCGCGCAGGTTCTGCGCCGGCGTCGCGATCAGAATGACGTCCGCCGCCGCAGCGCGCGCAAGATCGTCCGTCACCGCGATCGCGGCATGCAGGGTGACGCCCGGCAGTTTCGGATTGCTGCGCGTGGTTGCGATCGAGGTCGCTGCCTCGGCGCTGCGCGCGCAAAGGATCACCTCGCGCCCGGCGCGTGCGGCGACGCCGGCGAGCGCCGTTCCCCACGCGCCCGCGCCGATCACGGCAATCGAGTTGAATGCGTTCATCGAGGGCCTCTCAAAAGCCTGCGCGGGTGTGGGCATAACCCGCAGGTGCTGTCGCATTGCTGTCGAGCAGCCAGCGCGCCCGCGGCGCGGTATCCATCGTGTCGGTCAGGCCGAGCGCCAGCCGTTCGGCGCCGGCCCAGGCGATCATCGCGCCGTTATCGGTGCAGAGCGCGGGCGGCGGAATGATCAGCGTGGTCTCGGCCTTCGCGGCCACCTCCTGCAACGCGCCGCGGATCGCCTGATTGGCAGCGACGCCGCCGGCTGCGACCAGCGCGCGAGGCGGTCCAAATCTTTCCTGGAACAGCTTCAGGCCGACGCTCAGGCGGTCAGCGGTCGATTCCAGCACCGCCGCCTGGAAACTCGCGCAGAGATCGCGGATGTCTTGTTGATCAGGCGGCGTCAGCCGCGCCGCCTCGTTGCGGACGGCCGTCTTCAATCCCGACAGCGAGAAGTTCGCGTCGTTTCGTCCGAGCATCGGCCGCGGCAGGGCAAAGCGCGCCGGATCGCCGCCGCGCGCGGCGCGTTCGACTTCCGGTCCGCCGGGATAAGGCAGCCCGAGCATTTTGGCGACCTTGTCGAAGGCTTCGCCGATGGCGTCATCGACCGTGGTGCCGAGCCGCACATATTGGCCGACGCCGTTCACGGCGACGATCTGGGTGTGACCGCCGGAGGCGAGGAACAGGCAATAGGGAAACGCCAGCGCGCAGGTGAGCCGCGGGGTGAGCGCATGCGCCTCGAGATGGTTCACCGCAATCAACGGCGTGTCATGGACCATCGCGATCGCCTTCGCGGTCGTCAGTCCGACGATGACCCCGCCGATCAGGCCGGGCCCGGCGGCGGCGGCCACCGCCGACAGCTGCGCAAAATTCACGCCCGCATCCTTCATCGCGGTGTCGATGATGCCGTCGAGCAGCTCGACATGGGCGCGCGCGGCGATTTCCGGCACCACGCCGCCATAGATCGCATGCTCCTCGGTCTGCGACCTCACGATGTTCGAGAGGATCTTCGCGGTGCCGTCGCTTGCGCGCTCGACCACGGCGGCTGCGGTTTCATCGCAGGTGGTCTCGATCCCCAGCACCAATGTTCTTGGAGTCTCAGTCAATTGGGCCCTTGTGCTTTCCATCAATCCGGCGTTTCGCTATTCGGTAGCATTGCGCCTTACAGCTGGGAAGTTCGATTCAATGGCCATTCTCGTCACGCGTCCGCTGCCGGACGGCGAGACCACCGCGAGCGCCCTGCGCGCCAAGGGTTTTGCGGTGCTGCTGGCGCCGATGCTGCGGTTCGAGCCGGTCGCTTTCCAGGACGATGACGAGGCCTCCTATGGCGCGGTCATCGTGACCAGCGCCAATGCGCTCCGCGCCGTGGCGGCGCGGCTGCAAAACAGCCCCTTGCTCGAGCTGCCGCTGTTTGCGGTCGGCGAACACACCGCAGCTGCGGCGCGCGCCGCGGGATTCTCCAACGTCATCTCGGCCGGCAGCGATGCAGAAGGCCTGCGCGAGCGCATTCTGGCCGCTGTGAAAGCGAAGGAGCTGAAGAAGACAAGCCGGCTGCTTTATCTGGCCGGCGCCGATCTCGCCCGCGATCTTGCGGGTGAGCTTGGGACGCGCGGTTTCGCCGTGGTCACCCGGACTACCTACCGCATGGTAGCTGTCGCCCACCTGCCGGAGGAAACGCGCAAGGCGTTTGCAACCGATGCTGTGGAAGCCGTGCTGCATTATTCGAGGCGCAGCGCACGCGCCTTCATCGAGGCGATCCGCGCCGCCGGGGTCGAAGTGTCGGCGCTGGCGCTGCCGCAATACTGTCTTTCCGCGGGCGTTGCGACCGTCTTGCGCGATGCCGGAGCGGTGCGGGTGGTGGTCGCCGCCTCGCCCGACGAGGGGGCGTTGTTGGCGGCGCTGGCAGAGCGGATTTGATCATTGCAGGTGCAACGAACCTGATCATTGCAGGCCTGTGACGCGCTGCCTCGCCGCCTCGCCTGCGGCCTCACGTCCGAACCACTACTAGCCTTTTGATTTTGCTTGAGGTCTTTCGGTTCTCAGATTCGCCAAAGTGTCTCCCGAAACGGGTGCTGGAAGTCAGAATCAGACTACTGACTACGTGCTTTGTCCGGTCGATCGCGCTACAAGGCGCCGGCTTCGGAATCGGAGCGAATACCGCTGAGGAATCCGCATGGACGACAACAGGCCCGATGACCCCACGCCATTGCCGGATTCGGGCCGGCCGAAGCGCGAGCCGCCGACCATCGACCTCGAGGCGTCGGAGGTGTCGACGAAGCCGGCTGAAGGCGCCGAGCAGGGTGAGCAGGGGAGCCAATCGTCCGGCCCTGCGTCATCCGGGTTCCGCCCGGTTTGGGTCGCGGGTGCGACCGGCGCCCTGACTGCGGCGCTGGTGCTGGCCATTGTCTGGGCGGTGGGCTGGCCGACCGAGCCCGCGCGGCCGGTTTCGGAGATCAACACCGGCGCCATCGCGGCGCTTTCCTCCCGCGTCAGTGATCTGGAAGAGCAGGTGTCGAAGCGCGCGGCGCCGGACCCGGCAATGGCGTCGCGGCTGGACGCGCTGGAAAAATCGATCGCCGGCTTGCGGAACGAATTGACGGCGGCCAAAGCCCAATCGCAAAGGCTTGCCACCGAACTTGATGCGGTGAAATCGGCCCCGCCGCCGGCCGCAGCTCCGGCCGCGCCGGACCTGGCGGCGATCAAGGATCGTCTGGCCGAAGTCGAGCGTGCCGTTCGCACCGACCGGGAGAATCTTGCGCAGGTCACGGACAAGCCGGCTGACGATACAGCGTTGCGGCGGCTGGTCGTCGCCTCGATGCTCGAGATTTCGGTGCGGCAGGGTCAACCGTTTTCGGAGGCGCTGGACGCGGCCAAGGCGCTGGCACCGGACCCCCAGCAGCTCAAGCCGCTTGAAATCTTCGCCTCCTCAGGCGTGCCGAGCCCGGCCGCGCTTTGCAGGGAACTGCTCACGCTGGTTCCGAAACTGGAGCCGCCCCCGCCGCCGAATACCACGGCCGCCACCGGCATCGTCGATCATCTCAAGGCAGGCGCGGCAAAGCTGGTCCGCATCGAGCGCACCGACGGCGTCGGCAACGACCGTGGCGCCATCGTCGCGCGCGTCACCGCGGCCGCCCTGCGCAACGACCTGCCGGACGCGCGGCGCGAATTGAGTTCGCTCAATCCTGACGACCGTGCCGCTGCGCAGGTGTGGATCGAAAAGGCCAGCCAGCGGGATGCGGCCCTCGCTGCCGCGCGCCAGTTCGCCACCGAGGCCATGGCGGCGCTCGCCAAGCCTGCGCCATAGATCACATCGATGTACCGGATCATCCTCTTTTTGTTGCTGGTCGCGCTGGCGGCCTGGGGCGCCGCCTGGGTCGCTGATCAGCCGGGCGACATCGTGCTGTCATGGAATGGCTGGCGGGCGCATGCCACGCTGCCGGTCTTTGCGCTGGGGCTTGGCATCGCCATCGTGGCGGCGCTGATGGTCTGGAGCATCCTGCGCGGGCTGTGGCGGCTGCCGGAGAGAATCCGCAAGGCCGGCCGCGAGCGTCGCCACGCGCGCGGCCGGCACGCCATCACCCAGGGGCTGCTCGCGATCGGCCATGGCGATTCCGCGGCGGCGCGCCTTCACGCCGATGTCGCACGGCGTCATGCCGGCGGCGATCCGCTGACGCTGCTGCTGCACGCCCAATCGGCGCAGCTCGAGGGCAACCGCGAGGCTGCGCGCGCGGCGTTCGAGGCGATGGCCGCGCGCGAGGACACGCGGCTGCTCGGTCTGCGCGGACTGTTCATCGAGGCGCAGCGTGCCGATGACGTCGTTGCCGCGGTGGGAATCGCGGAAGAAGCGCTGAAGATACAGCCTTCCTCGACCTGGGCCTCCCAGGCCGTGCTCGGTTTTCGCTGCGCCAAAGGCGACTGGGTCGGCGCGCTTGCGATTCTGGAAGCAGACTTCGCCGCCGGCCTGATCAACAGGGACACCTATCGCCGCCAGCGCGGCGTGCTGTTGACCGCGCGCGCACTCGAGCTCGAAAAGCTCGACCGCGATCAGTCGCGCGAGGTGGTCATGGAGGCGGTGAAACTGGCGCCGACGCTGGTGCCGGCTGCGGTGCTCGCCGCCAGGTTCCAGAGTGAGGCGCATCAGATCCGCCGCGCCATGCGGATCCTGGAGGCGGCCTGGCTCGCGCAGCCGCATCCGGATCTGGCCGACGCCTACGCCCATGTCAAACTCGGCGATTCCGCGCGTCAACGCCTGGTGCGGGTCGAGACGCTCGCCGCCAAGGTGCCGGGCCATCTTGAGGGCGCGCTGGCTGTTGCGCGCGCCGCGATCGATGCATCGGAGTTTGGCAAGGCCCGCGAGGTCCTAGGCCCGTTCGTCGACGCGCCGACGCAGCGCGTCGCCATGCTCATGGCGGAGATCGAGCGCAGCGAACACGGCGACAGCGGCAAGGCGCGGGCCTGGACGATGAGGGCGGTGCGCGCGATGCATGATCCGGTCTGGACGGCGGACGGCTATGTCTCGGATCAATGGCGGCCGGTGTCACCGGTATCAGGCCGGCTCGACGCCTTTCAGTGGCAGACGCCGGTCGCCGCACTGCCGTCCACCAGCGGTGCGGTCGAGCCCTCGCCATTCGAGCAGGCGATGCTGGCGGCAAGCCCGCAAGCCGCCGAGCCCGTGGGCGACGCCGGGGACATGGCGGCGACGGAGCAGGACAATGCGCCCGCCTCTCCGG
>JAJYDD010000301.1 GCA_021777795.1 Pseudomonadota bacterium
CTCGGCGTCGCCGCCGGGGCCCGCTTTGTCGTAGCGCGATTGGCGCCAAGCGATGTCGAAGTCGATGCTGTCGTAATGGACGATGGGCGCGATGGCGTCGAAGAAGGCGAGCGCGCTTTCCCCCGTCTCGGCCAGGATCGCCTCGGCCAGGGCGGGCGAGGTCAGCGGGCCGGTGGCGATGATCGTCGGGCCCCATTCCGGCGGCGGCAGGGCGCCAATCTCGCCGCGCTCCAGGGTGATGAGCGGTTCGGCGCGGATGGCCGCCTCGACGGCCTCGGAGAAGCCGTCGCGATCGACCGCCAGCGCGCCGCCGGCCGGCACCTGATGCGTGTCGGCCGCGCGCATGACGAGCGAGCCGAGCCGGCGCATCTCCCGATGCAGCACGCCGACGGCGTTGGTCTCGGCATCGTCGGAGCGGAAGGAATTGGAGCAGACGAGTTCGGCCAGGCCCGCCGTGCGGTGGGCCTCGGTGGCGCGCGTCGGCCGCATTTCGTGCAGCGTCACGGTCAAGCCCGCTCGGGCCAGAGCATAGGCCGCTTCGCAGCCCGCGAGCCCGCCGCCGACGACATGGATGGGTTTCATCCACCGGCTTCAAACAAAGCCGGCGGGCGCCGTCAAGCGGGGTGGGAGGCTGTCGTTCTCGCGCCGGCGAGCATTTCGACCGTCTTGGCGATGAAGGCGGGCAGATCGTCGGGCTTGCGCGAGGTCACCAGCATCCCGTCGACCACCACTTCCTCATCGACCCACTGGGCGCCGGCGTTGGAAAGGTCGGTCTTCAGCGACGGCCAGGACGTCATCTTGCGGCCCGAGACCGCGCCGGCTTCGATCAGCGTCCACGGTCCGTGGCAGACGGCCGAGATCGGCTTGCCGGCCTCGACGAAACCGCGCACGAAGGCGATAGCCTTGGGCTCGACCCGCAGAGCGTCGGGGTTCATGACGCCGCCGGGCAGCACGAGAAGGTCGTATTGGGCGGGCTCGACCTCGGCCAGGGTCTTGTCGACGGCGATGGAATCGCCCTTCTCGTGGTGATTGTAGCCCTGAATCCTGCCGGCCTTCGGCGCGACGACATCGACCTTGGCGCCGGCCGCGCGCAGACCCTCCACGGGCTTGACCAGTTCGGCCTGTTCAAAGCCGTCGGTGGCGAGCACCGCCACCTTGCGTCCGTTCAGAATATTCGCCATTTCCGCCTCTCCTTTCTGAGATCAGGTCCGCGCCGACCGGGCTTTCGGATCGACGGGGCGGCGATCGCGATGCGCGTGTTCCAGCTCGCGGTCGTCGAGTTCGCTGGCGTAGGGCTGCTGGCTGCGCCGTTCCTCGCGCTGCTTATCGAGGCCGGTCGCCTCCTGCGGCGTCAGATAGGGCTCGCGCGCGTGTCGTTCGTCGCGCTTGTCGTCGACGCCGAAGTGGTCCGGGGTCTGAGGGGTGGCGCTCATCAAAAAATCTCCCGTGTTCGCGAAGCCAACGCCGGGAGCGGCGGCGCTGTTCCCGGCGGCGGGAGCGAGAGACGGGGCGCGGCGCAAACAAAAAACGCCCGCCGCGGAGGGCGCGGCGGGCGTTGCAGGCGCCTCTTGGGGAGGAGAAAGCGGCGCCTAATGCGAAAGCTCAGGCGGCCTTGCGGATGGCGCCGGCGGCGATGAACGGAATGTCGCCACGGCGCACGCCGATATCCTCAAGCTCGCGGTCGGTGAGCTGCGAAAGCTCGCGAACCGCTTCACGGTAGCGCCGCCAAGCGGTGAGCTTTTCGGCGATGGACTTGAACGGAGTCATAAGACCCTCCTTTGGAATGATTTGCTGCGGGCGTCACCACCTCGCTGCTGCGCTGCAACATAGGGTGGCGAAGGGGGAACGAGAAGCGGGATTTCGGCCAGCCAGCCATGCAAAAATAGCTGAACAGAACATCTTGAAGGAAACCATAAATTCATACTCTCGCGTGTTCTGAGCAATTATTTCTGATATTCAAAATTAACGGCGGTGTTACGCAGCGTAATTTCGATCCACCTGAAAAACGCCTCCACTTAAGGAATGTGAAGACCTCATGACTGAAATGTGTTGTGCAACGCAATGCAGAACGCCCCACGCGCCACGCCCTGGCGCGCGGCTCTCCCGCCCCGCCCGTTTCGGCGCGCGGCTGTCTTGATTTTCGCGCCGGCTGCGGCGAAATGCCCGCAGCCGACGGACGAGCGCCGGCTTTGGCTCGAGGAGCGCATTCATGGAACATCTCATCGCGGACGTGGCCGCCGGCGCCGACGTCGCGCCGGACGTCGCGCGCAAGGCGGTTGCGCTCATCCTCGACTTTCTCAAGCGCGAGGCGCCGCCCGAGGCGATAGACGCCTTGTTCGACAAGGCGCCGGCGCTGCGCGCGATCGCCGCCACCGCCTCGACCGGCGGCGAGGGCCTGGGCGGCACGCTGCGCGGCCTGATGGGCACGGGCGCCGGCGCGATGGGCGGCGGCGGCCTGATGGCGCTCGGCGGCGACCTGATGAATCTCGGCCTTTCGATGGACCAGATCCAGGGCGTCGGGCAAAAAGTCTTCGCTTATGCGCGCGACAAGGGCGGCGACGAACTCGTGGGCGAAATCTCGGCGGCGATTCCCGGCCTGTCGCAATTCATCTGAGGCGGGCCTTTTGACCGAGACCCCGTTCCCCGCCCGTTCCGAGGCCGATTGGCGCCAGGCCGCCGAGACGGCGCTGAAAGGCGCGGCGCTCGACAAGCTCGTCTCCGTCACCGCCGACGGAATCCGGCTTGGGCCGCTGCATGCGGCGCGGACGGGGGCGCGCGCGCTGCGCGGCGCGCCGGGGCCGTGGAAGGCGCTGTCGCGGTGCGATCATCCCTCGCCCGCCGATTTCAACGCCCAGGCGCGCGAGGATCTCGACAACGGCGCCGACGGGCTTGCGGTGGTGTTCGCGGGCAGCGGCGCGGCCTATGGCTTCGGGCTCGCGCGCGCCGATTCGGGCGCCCTGCACGCGGCTTTCGACGGGGTTTTCTTCGACGCTGGCCCTCGTTTCCGCCTGGAGATCGGCCAGAGCGGGCAGGCGCAGGCCTTCGCCGCGCTGGTCGAGCGCGCAGGCGCGGACATCGCGCGCGCCGACATCGCCTTCGGCCTCGATCCGCTGGACGCCGGGTTGAAGGCGGCCGGGGAAGATCTGAGTCGGCGCGGCTTCGCTGGCCCGTTCGCCGCCGCCGACGGGCGCGCCGTGCATGACGCTGGCGGGACGCCGGCGCAGGAACTCGCCTTCGCGCTCGCCGCCGGCCTCGCCGCCTTGCGCGGGCTCGAAATCCCCCCGGAATTCCGCCTCGCCGCCGACGCCGACGAGATCGCGACGCTCGCCAAGTTCCGCGCCCTGCGGCTGCTGTGGGGCCGCGTGGAGGAGGCCTGTGGCCTGACGCCGGCGCCGATCCGCCTCGCCGCTTCCAGCGCCTGGCGCATGATGACGGTCGCCGAACCCTATGTGAATGTGATGCGCACGACGCTGGCCGCCTTCGCCGCCGGCCTCGGCGGCGCCGACGACGTGGCCTTGCTGCCGTTCACGCAGGCCATCGGCCTGCCGGACGCCTTCGCGCGCCGGCTGGCGCGCAACGCCCAACTCATCGAATTGCGCGAGGCGCGGCTCGGCGCCGTCGCCGATCCCGCCGCGGGCGCGGGCGCGTTCGAGGCGCTGACCGAGGGCTTTTGCGAGAAAGCCTGGGCGCAGTTCCAGGCCATCGAGGCGGCGGGCGGCCTCGCCAGGGCGCTCGACCAGGGCCTCGTCCAGCAGAGTGTCGCCGAGGCCGCCGTGGCGCTCAAGCGCGATGTCGCCCGCGCGCGGGCGCCGTTGACGGGGGTGAGCGCGCATCCGCATCTCGACGCCGAGCGCATCGCCGTTCTGCCCGACGCGCCCGCGCCCGCGACGGCGGGTCCGCTAACGCCGTTTCGGCTTTCCGAGCCGTTTGAGCGGTTGCGCGCCGAGGCCGAACGGCTCGCGCCGCGCATGTTCCTGGCCGCCATCGGGCCGCTGTCGGCGCATACGCGCCGCGTCGGTTTTGCGCGCGAGACCTTTGAAGCCGGCGGCGTTCGCACGATATCGGGCGACGTCGAGGAATTCCGCGCCAGCGGCGCGGCGATGGCCTGCCTGTGCGGGACGGATGAGGCTTACGCCGAACATGCCGAGGCCTACGCCGTCGCGCTGAAGGCGGCCGGCGCGCGGGCCGTCTATCTCGCCGGCCGGCCGGGCGAGCGCGAGGCCGTCTGGCGCGCCGCCGGGGTGGATGGGTTTATCTACGCCGGCATGGATATGGTCGCGGCGCTGGAGGAGGTTCTCGCTAGGGCAGCCGCTTCAGGCTGAGGCGCCGGCGCGAAGCCGGAAAATGGTCGCAAGGGAACTTTATGGGGCTTCCTCGTCTTGGCCGGTAGGCGCTGGACGAAGGGCGAGGCGATGCGTAGGCTGTGGCGAAGTTTGAGGCGAACCATCGCTTCCCGCCGTGCGAAATTCGCGTTGTCCGTGCTGCTCCTGACCGCCGCCGCCGCAAGCCTCGCGCTGAAGGCTGATCCCGCCGACGGGGCGGCAGGCGCGGCCTCGGCGCGGGACAAACAGCGGGGAGAAACCGGCGAGTTCTGGCGATGGCTCAAGCAAGTCGTCGCCAATGACAGTCTGTCGATAGCGCTATTCGGATTGTTCCTGGTCTGCATCGCGGCGCAGGCGGCGACGGGCTGGTTCGCCTACGTGGGGTCGCTGAGCCAGGGGGGCTTTCCCCCCATCTCCTTGGGCGCCTATCTGCGCACCGGCCATTTCCTCGACGGGATTTTCAGCAACTGGCAGGCGGCGATCCTGCAACTCGGCGCGCTCATTCTGCTGAGTTCCGTGCTGCGGCAGAAAGGCGCCGCCCATTCTCGAAAGGGCGGCGCTCCCAATTATCGCACCTTGGGATTGAACGTGCAGTGGCGCCCGAGCCTGCGCGAGTGGCTTTACGACAATTCGCTGTCGCTGGCGTTCGTGGCGCTGTTCCTGCTCAATTTCGCGCTGCACCTGTGGTTCGGGGAATGGAAGTACAATGAAAACCAAATCCTGCGCCACCTATCCCCGACCACCCTCGGCGCCTATGCGGTTTCCTCCAGCTTCTGGTTTTCGGTGTTTCAATGCTGGGAGGCCGAATTTGGGGCGATCGGCGTCTATGTCGTGCTCAGCATTTTCCTGAGACAGTCGCTCTCCTCCGAATCCAAGCCGGTGCGGGCCGGCGATCAGGAGACCGGCAAGACCAACGATTAGCGCCTTTCAACACTCACGATTAGCGCCTTGCGCGCTGGACTTTCGCCTGCCCCCTCGCCATAGTCCGCCGCGCGAAAAGGCGCGGGACGAGTCCTCATGTCTATCAAGCTGTATTTCCTGCGAATGT
>JAJYDD010000302.1 GCA_021777795.1 Pseudomonadota bacterium
TTTTCTACGAGAACTGGCGCAGCCGGAAAGACCTCGACGACCATCTGGAGATGCCGTACCTGAAATCCTTCTTCGATCGGCGCATGGATCTGCTGGAAAAGGAGATCGATCTGCAATTCATGACGATGGACAGCGCCTATGACAGATAGCGGCGCGGCGTCGGGGTTGCCGGGTCTGCTCGGCGTCGAGCATATCGGCCTGACTGTTCCCGACATCGAGAGCGCCACGCGCTTCTTCGTCGATGTGCTGGGCGGCGAAGTCCTGTTCGAGATCGGGCCGTTCGCGGCCGACGACGACTGGATGGAGACCCATCTCGGCGTGCATCCGCGCGCCGTCATCAACAAGCTGCGCATGTTGCGGCTGGCCGCTGGGCCGTCGCTCGAACTGTTCGAATATTCCGCGCCGGACCAGGATGCGGCGCGGCCTCGCAACAGCGACGCGGGCGGCCATCACCTCGCGTTCTATGTCGCCGACATGGATGCGGCCGTGGCGCATTTGAAGCGGCATGGCGTAACGCTTCTCGGCGCGCCCACGACGATGACCGAGGGCGCCAGCGCGGGCCTCGCTTGGGTCTATTTCGTCTCCCCCTGGGGATTGCAACTGGAATTGGTCTCGGCGCCCGAGGGGCTTGCCCATGCGCGGCGGGGCGGCCGGCCGATGTGGCGCCCCGGCGGACGAAGCTGATGAAGCCCGCAGGGCGAAAATCGGAGTTCAAGATATGACCAAGCCTCCCCGCATAGCTTTTGTCGGCACGGGCGCACAGGGCGCCTCGATCGGCGCGGACTTCGCGCTGGCCGGTCATGACGTCACTTTCATCGAGCAATGGCCCGCGCATGTGGAGGCGATCCGCGAGCGCGGCATCACCGTTCATTTGCCGACGCGCACGATCAACGCCAGAGTTCAAGCGCTGCATTTCTGCCAGGTGGCGGAGATCCGCGAGCGTTTCGATCTCATCTTCCTCGTCGTCAAGGCCTACGACGCGCAATGGGTCACGCAAATGATGAAGCCGACGCTCGCCGACGACGGTTTCGTCGTCGGATTGCAGAACGGCATGACGCATCTCGATATCGCTGCAGTCGTCGGGCCCGAGCGGGCCATCGGCGCCGTCATTGAGATCGCCTCGAATATGTTCACGCCGGGAATCACGACGCGCCAGAATGACCACGACGAATCCTGGTTTGCGCTGGGCGCTGTCGATCCCGCGCAGCAGCATCGCGTCGAGGCCGTTGCGCAGTTGCTTCGCTGTTCCGGCCGCGTCGAGGTGACCGACGACATCAAATCCGCCAAGTGGATGAAGCTTGTGGTCAACGCGGCGGAATTGATTCCGTCCGCGCTGCTTGACCTGCCGCTCAACGACGCCGCGCGCTGGCCGGGATTCCTGGAAGTCATGCGCCACGCCGGCTATGAAGCCATGCAGGCGGCGCTTTTGGACGGCGCCTCGGTTGTCCCGATCATCGGCCTACCGCCGGTGACCAGCAACGATCCCGAACGTTATGTCGATCGGCTCTTCGAGGAGGTGCTGACAACCTTCTCGCGCGCGGACACGCTGACGACATCGCTTCAGGATTGGCGCAAGGGGCGCCGCGCGGAGGTCGAGGAGGTGAACGGCTACGCGGTCGGCATCCTGCGCAAGTTCGGCAAAGCGGCTCCCGTCAACGAAAAGGTCGTGGAGATGGCTTTGGCGGTCGAACGCGGTTCACTGAAGCCGACGCCGGAGAATGCTTCCGCGCTCGCGGAACGTCTGCGCAGCGCCCTTGGCTGAAAAGTGCGATCTCGGCGAGCGCCAGAGATTTTGAGGCATAACGGGCGAGCCTCTAGTCGACAAAGTAGAGTCAGCTTCAGGGGAGGGTTGGTAGCACGTAACAACCGCCACCGGTCATCGCTTCGTGCGCGACGCCGGGGCCGCGCTGACGCAACTTTGCGTCGCCGTCATCAACGGAGCCAAGACGTTCGCCGGCGGGCCGGTCAGAGAGAAAACCCTGATTCCGGGTGTGAACGCCGCAAACGAGGCGGCGAGTGACCGGAATTCGCCGGGGCCGATCCAAAACCGCGCGCCCGCCAGACGAAAGCCGCCGGGAACGGAAAGCTATATCAAATGAGAGACTTGGTGGTGGGCCGGGAGGGACTTGAACCCCCAACCAGACCGTTATGAGCGGCCGGCTCTAACCATTGAGCTACCGGCCCGGCAATCGCCAGGAGGCCCCGATTTAGCCGCACGCGCCCGGGTGCGCAATGCGCGCCGGAGGCCCGTTTTGTTTTTCCGCGGCCGAAGGGCTATGCTGGGCGCGCCATGAACTTTAGCGCTTTCGCTTTCGCCTCGCCCCTGACCGAGGCGGCCGACGCCCGTGCGCGCGCCTTTATCGTCGCCCGCCGCCATTCGCGCCGCGTGCGCCTCGCGCGGCATGCGTTGGAACTCTCCGTCGTCGGCGGCGTCGTGGCGCTTGCGGGTCTGGCCTTAATCCACAACCTCGGCCGGGCGCTGCGCGACGTGTCGTTCGACGGCATCGGCATCGAGGGCGGCCGAATCACGATGGACCGGCCGCGCCTCACCGGCGCCCGTCCCGGCGGGGGCGGCTACAACATCACCGCCGTCAAGGCGATGCAGGACGCCCTGCATCCCGGCGACGTCGACCTCGCCCTGATCGGCGGCGACATCGCCACGCCTAATCGCGAGGTTAGCCGTCTTTCCGCCAGCACCGGCCATTACGAGAGCGCAAATGAAACGCTCGACCTCGCGGGCGACGTGAGATTGAAGAATTCGCGCTATCAGATCTTTTTGCGAAGCGTCCGCATCCAGTTCAAGCAAGGCGAATACGTGTCGAAGGAACCGGTCAAGGTGCGCATTCTCCCGGACACCACCATTACCGGCGATTCGTTTCTGGTGACGAATAACGGCGCCGAGGCGACCTTCGAGGGCCATGTGCGCACGGTCATCAACGGCAAGGACGCCGAAATGGGCGCGACGCCGTGAGATTAGCGGCGCTTCTCCTGCTTGCGCTCGGCCTCGGCCCCGCCGTCGCCGCCACGACGAAGGACAGCCAGCCGGTCTCGATCCTGCCTGGCGGCGATTCGAAATCGCCGATCTCGATCGACGCCGACAAACTCAACTATTTCGAGAAGGAGGGGCGCGCGATCTACGACGGCCATGTCGTCGTCGTGCAAGGCGACACCCGGCTCACCTGCTCAAAGCTCACCATTTTCATGGAGACCTCGCAGGCGCAAGCCAAGGAAAGCTCGCAGACCAAGCCCGCCGCCGCCGCGGCGCCCGCCGCCGGGGCGGACGCCTCCAGCCGGCTCAAGCACATGGATTGCGCCGGCCCGGTGAATGTGCGCTCCAAAACTCAGACGGCGACCGCCGACAGCGGCGCCTATGACAAGGGCCGCAATGAGGTGGTGCTGACCGGCCATGTCGTGCTCACGGACGGGCGCAACGTCACCAAGGGCGACCGGCTGGTCTATGACCTCGCCACCGGCCAAGCCGCCGTGCAAGGCGGCGCGTCGCGCGTGCACGGCCTGTTCCTCCCCGGGAGCGCCGATCCCGCCGGCGGACATAAGAAGAAATAATCCCCATGTCGCGCAAAGCCCGCGTCGTTTCGGGGTTCGGCCTAACGCGCGCGCGGGCGCGCCGCCGATGACCGACCTCGCCCAACGTCCCGATTCCGAGGCGCAGGCGCCCCATGCGGCGCCATCGGCGCTCGGCACGCTGGCGGTCTATAATCTCGGCAAGCGCTACGGGGCGCGCGCCGTGGTGCAGGACGTGTCGCTGGTGGTGCGCCAGGGCGAGGCGGTCGGCCTGCTTGGCCCCAACGGCGCCGGCAAGACCACCGTGTTCTACATGATTACCGGCCTGGTGAAGCCCGACAAGGGCGTCATCGCGCTCGACGGCCATGACGTAACGGCGCTGCCGATGTATCAGCGCGCGCGGCTCGGCGTCGGCTATCTGCCGCAGGAGGCCTCGATCTTCCGCGGCCTCAACGTCGAGGACAACATTCGCGCCGTGCTCGAAGTCAACGAGCGCGACCGGGCGCGGCGGGAGCAGCGGCTGGAGCAGCTTCTGGAGGAGTTCGACATCGCCAGACTGCGCAAATCGCCGTCGATCGCGCTTTCGGGCGGCGAGCGCCGGCGCTGCGAAATCGCGCGGGCGCTGGCGGCGCGGCCCTCCTTCATTCTGCTCGACGAGCCCTTCGCCGGCATCGATCCGATCGCCGTCGGCGACATTCAGGATCTCGTGCGCCACCTGAAGCAGCGCGGCATCGGCGTGCTTATCACCGACCACAATGTGCGCGAGACCCTGGGCCTGATCGACCGCGCCTATATCATCCACAGCGGCGCCGTGCTGACTCAAGGCGCGCCGGAGGAGATCATCGCCCACCCGGAGGCGCGGCGGCTCTACCTCGGCGAAAGCTTCAAGATGTAGATGCGAGCAGGGCTGCAACTCCGAAAGCCGCCCTTGCCACGATTATGCTCGCGCCCTTGGGGCTTTTGCGACGGCCGCTCCCGACAATCGACAGGGAATCATACCCCAATTGCGAAGATAAGGAGCTATGCGACGGCTCGCCGTCCTGGCCGGGCATGACGAACCGGCGCGTCAGGAGTCATGGCGCGCCGGCCGGATGCCTATACGCCGACGCCTCTCGGAATTTGACCATGTTCACTTTTGGCCTCCCTCTTTTCAGAGGCTTAAGCCTCAGGACGTGAACAACACCCCCGGGGGGGGGGGCGCGCCGACGGGCGCCGGCGGCGCAGGAGGCGGAGGGGATCGATTGTCAAACAGGAAAAGTATCTTAGCCCCAGATCGTCGCCACGCGAAGAAAAAGGACCGACCTGCGAGCAATCCGAAGGGCGCGGGCGCCACGGGCTTGGCGCGAGGCGCAACTACGGTCGAAGGCTATTACTCAATCTTCAAACGCGGCATGATCGGCACCTACCAGCACTGCGGTGAGAAGCACCTTCGCCGCTATCTTGCTGAGTTTGATTTTCGCTACTCAAACCGTGCAAAGCTAGACGTCGGGAACATTGCTCGCGCTGATCTTGCGCTAAAGGGCGCGGCAGGGAAGCGTCTCACGTATCAAAGAGTTGCTGTCTGAGAAACCGCATGGGAAAAATCGAAAAGGTGAAGGAAAAGAAAGCACCTAAGTCAAGGCTGTCGGACAAAAAACAATCCTAGCGGTTTATTGAGGCCGCTCGGAAACTGTCGGTTGAGGACACTGCTTCTTCCGAACGAGCGTTCGAGGCTGTGACTCATCCGGGGTAATTGCTCAGGTCCCTGTGGTGTTTCTCAAGCGGCACAAGGCAGAGTTTCGCCACGCAAGGTGATGCGGATGGCGTCGATGGCGCGGACGGCTCGTCTTCGTCCAGTT
>JAJYDD010000303.1 GCA_021777795.1 Pseudomonadota bacterium
CCGGACCGGCCCAGGCGTCCAAAAGCTTGACGTTCTGAAAATCGGAATTATGCTGCTCGGGTCCACGCGGCCAGCGGCCTGTCGTCCGGGCGCCGGCGTTGGCGCGCAATCGGACAGGATTTGTCACCCAAGCGATTGAAAATCAAAGGTTCGGACCTGTCCCGCGCGCTCTCCAGCAGCGCATCGACATAGCCGTCGGGGCCTTGCAGCGCGAACAGAGCGTGACGGAAGTGGAAATCGGAATGAAGCTGGCGCATCGTCGCCTCCTGTCTTCACCACAAGCTTACGGTCCGGCCGATTGCCTCGGGGCGCTCAAAACCGTAAGCCTTGGAAGTTAACGCGCGGGGGCACGGGAAGGCGCATGGATTTCGATCTCAGCCAGCATATTCGCACCATCCCGGATTATCCCAAGCCCGGCATCCTGTTTCGCGACATCACGACGCTGCTCGGCGACGCCCGCGCCTTTCGCCGCGCCATCGACGAATTGGTGCAGCCCTATGCGGGCGCCAAGATCGACAAGATCGCCGGCATGGAAGCGCGCGGCTTCATTCTGGGCGGGGCGGTCGCGCATCAGCTTTCCGCCGGCTTCGTGCCGATTCGCAAGAAGGGCAAGCTGCCGCATACGACGGTGTCGATCGCCTACACGCTCGAATATGGCGTCGACGAGATGGAGATCCACGCCGACGCGCTGGTCGCCGGCGAACGGGTGCTGCTGGTCGACGATCTCATCGCCACCGGCGGCACGGCGGAAGGCGCGGTGAAGCTGCTGCGCAGCGCCGGCGCCGATGTGGTGGCGGCCGTGTTCGTCATCGACCTGCCGGAACTCGGCGGCGCCGCCAAGCTTAAGGCGATGGGCGTGCCGGTGCGCACGCTCATCTCTTTCGCGGGTCACTGAACCCGCCCTGTTGCCGACGCCTCGCGTTCGCGCGACACTCGCTAAAAGCCGATGGGGAAACGCCCGATGCTGCGAATCGTCGAGACCAAACCGTATCCCGACCAGAAGCCCGGCACCTCGGGGCTGCGCAAGAAGGTCAAGGTCTTTCAGCAGCCGGGCTATGTCGAGAATTTCGTCCAGTCCGTTTTCGATTCGCTGGAAGGCTTCGCCGGCGACACGCTGGTCATCGGCGGCGACGGGCGCTACTTCAACGCCGAGGCGATCCAGATCGCGATTCGGCTCGCCGCCGCCAACGGTTTTGGCCGCATCGTCGTCGGCCAGCACGGCTGGCTGTCGACGCCGGCCGTCTCGGCGCTGATTCGGGCGCTGGGCGCCTTCGGCGGCCTCATCCTGTCGGCGAGCCACAATCCCGGCGGCCCCGACGGCGATTTCGGCATCAAATACAATATCGGCGCCGGCGGCCCCGCGCCCGAGAAGATCACCGACGCGATCTTCGCCCGCACCAAGACGATCACCCAATACAAGACGCTCGATGCGCCCGACATCGCCCTCGGCCGCCTCGGCGAGGTCAAGGTGGGCGCGGCGACGGTGGCGATCGTCGATCCCGTCGAGACCTACGCCAAGCTGATGCGCAAGCTGTTCGACTTCGAGGCGATCCGGGGCCTGTTCGCCAGCGGCTTCCGCATGAAGTTCGACGCCATGCACGCCATCACCGGCCCCTACGCCAAGGCGATCTTCGAGGAGGAACTGGGCGCCGGCGCCGGCGTCGTCATCAACGGCGTGCCGCTGCCCTCCTTCGGCGGCCACCATCCCGACCCTAACCTCACTTACGCGCGCGAACTCTACGACCTCGTGATGGCGCCGGACGGGCCGGACTTCGGCGCCGCCAGCGACGGCGACGGCGACCGCAACCTCATCATCGGGCGCGGCCAGTTCATCACGCCCTCGGATTCGCTGGCCATGCTCGCCGCCAACGCCACGCTGGCGCCGGGCTATGCGGCCGGCCTCAAGGGGATAGCCCGTTCGATGCCGACCAGCGCCGCCGCCGACCGCGTCGCCGCCAAGCTCGGCATCCCCTGTTACGAAACGCCGACGGGGTGGAAGTTCTTCGGCAACCTGCTCGACGCCGATATGGCGACCTTGTGCGGCGAGGAAAGCTTCGGCACCGGCTCCAACCACATCCGCGAGAAGGACGGCGTATGGGCGGTGCTGATGTGGCTCAACATTCTCGCCAAGCGCAAGATTTCCGTGGCCGACCTCGCGGCCGAGCATTGGCGCACCTACGGGCGCAACTATTACACCCGCCACGATTACGACGAGGTTGATCTCTCGGCCGGCAATGCGCTGATGGACGCTTTGCGCGCCCGGCTCCCTGCCCTGCCCGGCCAGAGCCTCGGCGGCTACAAGGTGCAGGCGGCGGACGATTTCGCCTATCACGATCCCGTCGACGGCTCCGACTCCAAGGGCCAGGGCGTGCGCGTGCTGTTCGAGGGCGGCTCGCGCATCGTCTACCGGCTTTCCGGCACCGGCACAGTCGGGGCGACGATCCGTATCTACATCGAGAAATACGAACCGCCGACCGGCGATCTCGGCCAGGACGCCCAGACCGCGCTCGCCGATCTCATCGGCTTGTCGCGCCAATTCTGCGAGATCGAAAAGCGCACCGGGCGCGCGGCCCCGAGCGTCATCACCTGACAAGCGTTATCACCTGAAAGGTCCGATATGAGCGTGCTGGTCGAGCGCCGAGGCGCCGTCACCCTTCTCACCCTGAACCGGCCGGACCGGCTCAACGCCTTCACCGTGGACATGACGACGCGGCTCTCGGGCGCATTGGCCGAGGCGGCGCAGGACAAGGGCGTGCGCGTCATCGTCCTCACCGGCGCGGGGCGCGGCTTTTGCGCGGGGCAGGATCTGTCGGAGCGGGCGGTCGCGCCGGGCGCGGGCGAGCGGGTCGATGTCGGGCAGAGCATCGAAACGCGCTTCAACCCGATGATCCGCCAGATGCGCGCCTGCCCCAAGCCGATCCTGGCGGCGGTCAACGGCGTCGCCGCCGGCGCGGGCGCCAATCTGGCGCTGGCCTGCGACATTACGTTCGCGGCCAAATCCGCGAGCTTCATACAGAGCTTCGTCAAGATCGGACTGTTGCCGGATTGCGGCGGGACATGGTTCCTGCCGCACCATCTCGGCCCCGCCCGCGCGATGGCGCTGGCGATGACCGCCGAGCCGCTGTCGGCCGAGAAAGCCGCCGAATGGGGCCTGATCTGGAAGACGGTCGAAGACGGCGAATTGATCGGGCAGACGATGGGCCTGGCGGAGCGGCTCGCGGCCCAATCGCCCTCGGCGCTGGCGGCGATCAAGCAGGCGATCCATGCCGCGGCGTCCCGCACGCTCGACGCGGCGCTCGACCACGAGCGCGACGCCCAGCGGGAACTCGGCTACGGCGCGGATTTCGCCGAAGGCGTGGCGGCGTTTCTGGAAAAGCGCGCGCCGAACTTCGGCGGGCGATAAGGACGCGGGTTCAGGGGACCGGGGCCGATTAACGGTTGAGCCTGCGATTCGCCTCGGCGCGCCGAGGCGTCACTCCGGGCCGACGGCGTGGCTTTCTTCCAAGAGCAGCCGGGCGCGGGCGCGCACGCGCTGCGTGTCGCTTTTGAGCTGGCCGCAGGCGGCCAGGATGTCGCGGCCGCGCGGGGTACGCACCGGGCTCGCATAGCCGGCGTTGAAGACGATCTCGGAGAAACGCTCGATGGTCTCCCAATCCGAGCATTCGTAAGGGCTGCCCGGCCAGGGGTTGAACGGAATCAGGTTGATCTTGGCGGGCAGACCCTTCAGCAGCTTGACCAGCGCGCGCGCCTCGGCGGGGCTGTCGTTGATCCCCTTCAGCATCACATATTCAAACGTGATGCGGCGCGCGTTGGAGGCGCCGGGATAATCGCGGCACGCCTGCATGAGCTGCGCGATCGGATATTTGCGATTGAGCGGCACCAGCTTGTCGCGCAAGGGATCGTGGGTGGCGTGCAGCGAGACGGCGAGCATGGTCCCGCACTCGTCGCCGAGCCGCGCCATCTCCGGCACGACGCCGGAGGTCGAGACGGTGATGCGGCGCTTCGACAGCGACAGCCCCTCGCCGTCCGTCAGCACGCCGATGGCCTCGCGCACGCCTTCGAAATTATAGAGCGGCTCACCCTGCCCCATGAACACGATGTTCGACACCGCGCGCACGCCCTCGCCGCTCGGTACGAGGCCGTCGGTCGGCGCGACGCCGCCGGGGAAATCGCCGAGGCGATCGCGCGCGACCATCACCTGCCCGACGATCTCCGCCGTCGTCAGGTTGCGCGCCCAGCCCTGCGTGCCGGTGTGGCAGAAGGTGCAGTTGAGCGTGCAGCCGACCTGGGAAGAAACGCAGAGCGTGCCGCGGTCGCTCTCGGGGATATAGACGCACTCGATCTCGGCGCCCTTGTCGAGCGGCCCCTTCGGCGGCATGCGCAGCAGCCATTTGCGCGTGCCGTCGGCCGAGACCTGCTCGGCGACGATCTCGGGCCGCGCCAGTGTGTAACGCTCGGCGAGCTTATCCAGCAGCGGCCGGGCGATGTTGCGCATGGCGGAAAATTCGCTCACGCCGCGATGATAGATCCAATGCCAGAGCTGGCCCGTGCGCATACGGATTTCGCGCGCGGGCACGCCGACCTCGGCGAGCGCGAGGCTGAGTTCGGCGCGCGTCGCGCCGGCGAGGCTGGGTTGAAGGTTCAGAACGTTCATGGCCCCTATGTATAGGCGTGGGCGCCGATCGGCCAGCCTCTTGGCCGCCCCCGGACGCGCATGTGTGTTATATCGCCGCGTGTGGTATTTTCTTGGCGTACCTGACCAGGGGGCGTGGATGCGCATCATGCTAGACAGCAACATTCACGATTTGATCGTAGCGAATCCGGCGGCTTGCGATGCTGTCAAAAGGAGCATTGAGGACGGTCGGCTGAAGCTGGTCAGCACCCACGTTCAGCACGACGAATTAAAGCGCGCACCTGAACCGAAGCGCACGACGTTGTTGGAAATTTACGACTTGGCCGAGCTCAGACCGACGAACGGCGCCGTCTTTGATGTCTCTCGCTGGGACCAGTGCCAATTCGGCACGGACGAAGAGAACGGTTCAATCAACGTGTTGATGGGTGGGAATCCGAAACACGCGGAGGATGCGCTCATTGCGGCGACCGCCAGCAGTGAAGCTGATGCGTTGGTCACAAACGAAACTAGGCTCGCATCCAAGATAAAACGCGCTGGGTTTTCTGCTGATGTATGGTCGTGGAGTGAATTTGCTTCGTGGCTTGGGTTATAATCGCTGCACGCGATCCGCGTCGAAGGCTTAGAATGGCATGATTATCGCCACCTGGAACGTCAATTCGGTGCGCCAGCGCCTGCCGCACCTGCTGGATTATCTCAAGGACGTCGCGCCCGACGCGATCT
>JAJYDD010000304.1 GCA_021777795.1 Pseudomonadota bacterium
CGAGATTGAAGTCGTGTCGGGCGTTTCGCCGAACGACCGACTCATCGACAATCCCGTGGACAGCCTCGCGGAGGGCGACCCTGTTCGCGTTGTCGGGCCAGCCTCGACGGCCTGTTCGCCCGCCCCAAACGCCCCGTGTGGCGGTGGAGGCGCAGAATGTCGGTCGCCCGGGAGCGGCCGCGCCGGTTCTTTGAAAGCGTCGAATGGTCAGGAACCTTGCCGTCCAAGCCAAGACGACAGAACCAGGGGCAAGCGAGGGTGAGATGAACTTCCTCGCGCAGGCGACGTTCCGGCCGAATGCCCATGCAATAGCCCACGAGCAACATGCGGTCATCAGTTCGGGATCAATCGAGGGGGCGGCCGGCACCTCCTTGAAGCCATTCTATGTCGGCGCCGGAGGCGTTCGAGATCGAGACGGCCGTCAATGCCGCGCAGCTGTTGATCGGCCGGAACGTGGTCTTCAAGGTGGAAGTCGCCAAACAGCCGAGCCGCGACCGCCTCGCTTCCCAGATTGGTCTTGGATACGGGGCGCGCCTTAATATCGTCAGGATCAAAACCGCAGGAACGAGGCGCAAGAGCCCTGATCTTGCCACCTGTCCACGGCCTCTCCGGTCCCATTCCTTGGCGTCAAGACACGGAGTCACGCAGACATTTTACCAATTCACCAAAAACGGCGGACCAAAGTCCGCGGCCTGAATTCCACCCCCTCAACTACACCTCGGAGTGTCCGGTGACAGGTCACTGAAGAACCGGGTGCCTTTCGACGCGCCATCGCGTCTTGCGAACTCTCGGCAATGGTTCGACCCGCCGGCGTCGGGATCAATAAAAACCTGGTCCCCATGGGCCCCACATGCCCCAATCCATCGCGGCTTCCTGCTGCATTTCCGCGGCGGCCAGCTGTTCGTCGGCGATATTCTTTTGAAGTCGAATCTGTTGGTATTGCTGATAGGCTGTCTCGTTGCCGACATAGAGGCAGCCGCATCCATCGGCGTCGGCGTAAACGTAGTAACGGGCGCCTTTCCTTTGCTTGTAAAGGAACACGTGCTGCGGCATGGCCTTGATCTGAGCCAGTTTTGCCGGCGTGTCCGCCTGTTTGCGCGTGAACTGCGCCGCGGCCAGCATGGCCTCCCGGTCTTGCACATTGAGGCTGGCGCAACCTGAGAGGGCGAACACTGCGGCGAGGGCAGCCCCCGCGAGGGATTTGGACGACATACTGGCGAATCTCCGAAACTCAGGTCGAGCGCGGCAGACTATCGGAGCGACGGGCTTTGTCCAGATGCGGCGCGACACATTCGGCATGGGGTGCTTGAAAATGCGACGGCGTCTGGAGAATATCGGCTTAATGGCGTGACAGCGCCGAATCCGAGCCGCTCACAGCCATGCTTCCTTCTCTCGCCTCCGTCCTGACGCCGCACGGAACTTTGCGCCTCGAAACGTCGGAGAGCGACTTTTCGATCGACGCCGCTGTCGCTGATCGGCTGCAAGCGGCATGTCGCGCCGGCGAAGGCCATGGCCTGCTTCAACTCGGCCTCGCCGAGGCGGGAAGCCGGCTGCCGCCAGATCTTGCGTTCTGGCGCGCTTTCGCCATGCGCTTCGTCGCGGCGCTGTGCGCCGGCGGCGATAATGGCGCCGGGGCGCTTTCTCCAACCGCGCCCGACGAAGAGTCTCTACAGGCCCTGGCCGAAGAGGCGCCTCCGATGCGGGGCGGCGAATATCTCGACGCCGGACATCTCGCCGGACTTTGGGGCGCGCTGCAACAAGCGTTCGCCGTCGAACGCGCCGAGAGCGGCCTCTCGGTCGAGGCTTTTCTTGCCGCCCGCGACAGTCGCTGGCGCGCCGTCGGCCGCGTCCACTTCAACCTCGCCGAGAATCGCAAGGACGCCGAGCGCCCGTTCGCCTTTCTGGCGACTTACGCCTCGGGGCTCGCCAGCCATGGCGCATTGCGCCACGCGCCCCTTGGCGCGGCCCTGCGCGAATATGCGGGCGCAGGGGCCAAGCGCGAGCTTTTGAAACTGCTCGAACCGGTCAACCGGGCCAGCGAAAGCTGCCCCTGGCTGAAGGGCATCGTCGATTCGGGCGAAATCTTCCATCCGCTGCGCTGGACGCCGAAGGAGGCGATGCGGCTGCTCACGGACGCGGAAAGCCTGGGCCAAGCGGGTCTCATCGTGCGCATGCCCGCGTCCTGGCCCGCCGGCCGTCCGGCGCGTCCCGCGGTCGAGGCGAGCGTCGCCTCCAACACGCCCGCGCGGGTCGGGGCGGCGCAAGTGCTCGATTTTTCCCTCGCGGTCAGTCTCGACGGCGCGCCGCTGACCAAGGACGAGATCGCCTCTTTGCTCGCGGCGACCGACGGTCTGGCAATGCTGCGCGGGAAATGGGTCGAGATCGACCCGGCGCGGCTATCGGCGGCGCTCGGCCGCTATGCCGAAATCGAACACCTGGCCCGCAAGGAAGGCCTGTCGTTCGGCCAGGCGATGCGCCTGCTGGCGGGCGCCAATATCGGCGCGAGCGATGCAGGGCAGGCGTCACAGGCCGCGTGGGCGCATGTGACGGCGGGGCCCTGGCTGGCGCAAACGCTCGCCGCCTGCCGCGACCCGGCGTCGCTCGACGCGCTGCGTCCGGGCGCGGCCTTGAAGGCGACGCTGCGTCCCTATCAGGACGCCGGCCTGCGCTGGCTTGCCTTGCTGTCGCGCCTGGGCCTTGGCGCCTGCCTTGCCGACGACATGGGGCTCGGCAAGACCATCCAGGTGCTGGCCTTGCTCTTGACAATGCGCCAGCGCGAAACGGAGCGCCGGCCGAGCCTGATCGTCGCGCCGGCCTCGCTGCTCGCCAACTGGGCGGCCGAAGCCGAGCGCTTCACGCCGTCGCTCAACGTCCTGGTCGCCCATCCGGCCTTTACCCCCGCCGAAAAGTTGCGGGCGCTCACAGCCGAAGATCTCGGCGAAACCGACCTCGTCGTGACGAGTTACGCGGCGCTGCTGCGGCTCGATTGGCTCGCCAAGGCGCGCTGGCGGTTCGCGGTCGTCGACGAGGCGCAGGCGATCAAGAATCCGAACGCGAAACAGACGCGCGCGGTCAAGGCGCTCGACGCCGAAAGCCGGATCGCGCTCACCGGCACGCCGATCGAAAACAATCTGAGAGACCTGTGGTCGATTTTCGATTTCCTCAATCCGGGCCTGCTCGGCTCGTCGAAGGCTTTCGCCGATTTCATCAAGCGCCTGGCCGAAGGCTCGCCGCCGTCCTATGCCCCGCTGCGCAAGCTGGTCGCGCCCTATATCCTGCGGCGGCTGAAGACCGACCGCAGCGTCATCGCCGACCTGCCGGACAAGACCGAGGTCAAGGCGTTCTGCGGCCTGAGCCGCAAGCAGGCGGCGCTTTACCAATCGACCGTCGCCGAATTCGAACGGCGGCTCAAGGAAACGGGCGATGACATGAGCCGGCGCGGCCTGGTGCTGGCGACGCTGATGCGCTTGAAGCTGGTCTGCAACCATGCCGCGCACGGCCTTGGCGGTGCGGGCCAATGGGAAGTGGACGACAGCGGCAAATTCGCGCGCCTTGGCGAAATCGCCGCAACTATCGCCAGCCGCCAGGAGAAAATGCTGGTCTTCACCCAGTTCAAGGAGATCGTGGAGCCACTCAGTGAACTGCTCGCCGGCGTCTTCGGCCGTCACGGCCTGACGCTCAGCGGCGATACGGCGGTAGGCAAGCGCAAGACCCTGGTCAACGCCTTCCAGCATGACGAGAGCGTTCCCTTTTTCGTCCTGTCGTTGAAAGCCGGCGGCGCCGGCCTCAACCTGACCGCGGCTTCGCATGTCGTGCATTTCGACCGCTGGTGGAATCCGGCGGTCGAGAACCAGGCGACCGACCGAGCCTTCCGCATCGGCCAGAAGCGCAACGTGCTGGTGCATAAATTCGTCTGCCGTGGCACGATCGAGGAGCGAATCGACGAAATCATCGAATCGAAGCGGGCTTTGGCTGACGACCTGCTGGGCGGCGGCGCCGAAATCAATCTGACAGAACTCGCCGACGCCGAATTGATGTCTCTGGTGAGGCTCGACCTCGCGGCGGCGACCCAGGAGGACGGAACGCCATGAGCTATTGGGGGTTCAAGCCCTATGTCCCGGTCGCCAAACGCCGCGCCCAGGCGGCGAAGGAAGTCGCAAGGCTGAGAAAGCAGGGACGCGTCGTGGCGCCGGTCGTCGTCGAAGGTCGCAAGATCGCCAAGAACTTCTGGGGCAAGGCGTGGTGCGACAATCTGGAGCTTTATTCAGATTATGAAAGCCGCCTGCCGCGCGGGCGCGCTTACGTCAACAACGGTTCGGTCGTCGATTTGCAGATTTCGCGGGGAAAGATCGAGGCGCTGGTCAGCGGCTCGGACCTTTATGAAGTGAAAATCGGCGTCGCGGTCACGCCGGCGGCACGCTGGAAGGCGATCTGCAAGGAGTGCGCAGGCTCCGTCGGCTCGCTGGTCGAGCTTCTGCAAGGCAAGCTGTCGAAGAACGTGATGGAGCGGGTTTGCCGACAGGCAGACGGCCTGTTCCCGGCGCCGCGCGAAATCAAAATGTCCTGCTCGTGCCCGGATTGGGCGGGCATGTGCAAGCATGTGGCGGCGACGCTATACGGCGTCGGCGCGCGGCTCGATTCCGATCCGGACCTGTTGTTCACGTTGCGCGGGGTCAAGCAGGACGAACTGATCGTCACCGTCGGCGCCGACCTTGCGCTGACTGCGACGCCAGCGAATAGCGAGCGACTGCTCGCCGACGACGATGTGGCGGCCTTGTTCGGCCTCGACATGGCCGAACCGCCCACGCCGCTGGCGAGCAAAGCGGGCGGTCTCAAGCAGGCGAAGGCGGCCGCGCCTGTCGAGTCGCCTGATCCGGCCAAGAAGCCCGCCCGGCGAAGGGCGGAAACCACTCCGGCAGAGCGCGAAATGATGGCCGGAGCCGCTCTCCGTCCGGCACCCACGGCGCAAAAGCAGTCGAATGTGAAGTCCGTTGCCGACCAGTCTTCCGCCCAGCGCTCCGCGGCGCGAACAGCGAAGTCGAGCCCAGCCTTGGATGTTGGCGACGGACGCGCCGCGCCGGAACGGCGTGTGGTCGCGGCCCACCCCGTCGGCCGTACGCGCGTGGCGAAGTGGATCGGCGCGCGAGCGCGCAAGAAGAACAGGTAACGCCGAGATCGCTTTCGCAATGAAGCGCTGCGGTAGCGGGCCGTGACCGCCTGCCGAAGGGCGAGATTGGCCTCGGCAGGATCAATCTCAAACCAGGACAGAGAGCGCCCGCGACGGCGGTGGCCCGATGCATAAAGCGGTCCTCGACGAAATGGCAGGCGTGAGGCGGTCAGCGATTGAATCTG
>JAJYDD010000305.1 GCA_021777795.1 Pseudomonadota bacterium
CGTGCAGATGTAAGCATCACGCGCGGACGGGGGCCAGCGGCCGGGCGAAAGCCAAGCGCCGCAGCCCCTGCCGAGCCGGCGCCTCGAAATAGCGGAACGACAGCGTGGAGACCGCCAGCGTCAGCGCCAGATAGAGCGCCAGCGTCACTGGCGAGGCGTAGTCGAGGGGGATAACTCTCGCCGAAACGATGGTCAGAACGATCTGCGTGGGAAAATGCCACAGGTAGATCGAATAGGAAATCTCGCCGAGCCAGGCGAGCGGCCGCCATCCGGCCACGCGGCGCAGCGGCTCCGCAGCCAGGCTCGTCAGGACGAAGCCGGCGAACAGGACCGGCGTCGTCTCACGCCGTTCGCTCGTCGCATAGAACAGCGCCGCGCCGAGCGCGAGCAGGACGAGGCCGAGAAACAGTCTGCGACGGTCAGGCCAGCGCGCAGTAAGTTGCAGGCATCCCCCGACGAAGAAACAGCCAAGCCCCTCGGCGAAGAACACGTTGAGCGGTCCCGCCAACGGCAGCAGCGCGCGCGCCGACGAGAGCGCCAGACACAGCGCGCCGAAAGCGAGCCGCGGGCCTGCGACCGCGCCGAAACGGCGAGCGAAATAGAAGAATATCACATAGAGCCCCGCCTCGATTGACAGCGACCAGGACGGGAAATCAAAGCTCATGGTCGGGGTGATCCAGGCGAACTGTAGGAAACCGAGGTTCAGCAGAAAGTAACGCCAATCGTTATTGCTATCGCGAAAGTGCGGCGCGCCGGCGCGCCAGGCGATGGCTTGCAGCGCGGCGACCGCGACCAGCGCCAAAAGATGCAGCGGATAGAGCCGCGTGGCGCGCAACCAGAAGAAATCACGCCCGGCGATCCGCCCATCTCCGAGCGGCTTTGCGTAGGCCTCGAAAAATATGTAGCCCGACAGCATGTAAAACAACGGCACCGCGAGCTGGCCGTGATTGTAAATCCAGGCGAGTTCGCCATAGAACGGCGGCGCCGCCGCATGGGCGGCCGATCGATAATGATAAATCGCCACGGCGAACGCCGCGAGGCCGCGCAGAGCGTCAAGGGGCGTGATGCGGGAAGCGTTCATGAGGACCGACGCAAGAGACGACGCAAAGGACCATCCCTTTTCGCGCGCGAGTCGATAACTTTCCCTTGTTCCCCGCTCATCAGCGCCCCGCGATGGCGGCAACCGGCAGGCGCGGCTTGCATCGTGGCCTCGCCCGCCCTATAGCGCCGAGCGAAAATCTGGGGCCAGCTTTTCGCGGCAGCGCGCGAAGCCTAAGAATTCCGGCGTCTACCGCGATTCCTCGGGAATTGTGAGGGACTTTGGAAGCGGGCCGATCCTGCACAAGCCAGCCGCCCATTCTGCACGAACAAAGCGCCCGTCCCGCAAGCGAAACATCCAAGCAAACCCTCACATCCAAGCAAACCCTCATGGCCGAACCTCAGCGAAAATCCGCCGCCCCGCCGCGCCTGCCCGGCGCCCGCTTCCTCATCGTCGAGGCGCGCTATTACGAGGCGATCGGCGAATGGCTGCTGCAAGGCGCCCGCGCCGCCTTCGAGGCCGCCGGCGCCGGTTTCGATGTGGTCTCCGCCCCGGGCGCACTCGAAATCCCGGCCGCCGTCGCCATCGCCCTCGACGCCGCCGAGGCCAAGGGCCGCCCCTATGACGGCGTGGTGACGCTGGGCTGCGTCATTCGCGGCGAAACCTATCATTTCGAGATCGTCGCCGGCGAAAGCGCGCGCGCGCTGATGGATATGAGCGTGGCGCGCAAGCTGGCGCTCGGCAACGGCATCCTCACCACGGAGAACGCGCTCCAGGCCGAGGAGCGGGCCGACCCGCAGCGCGGCGACAAGGGCGGCGACGCGGCGCGCGCGGCCCTCGTCATCGCCGCGCTCAAACGGTCGCTCGCATGAGCCGGGCCGAGCAGCGGTCGTCGGCGCGGCTGGCGGCCGCCCAGGCGCTCTATCAGATGGAGGTCGCCGGCGCCGGCCTCGCCGACGTGCTGGCCGAGTTCGAGGCGCATTGGATCGGCCAGGAGGTCGAGGGCGAGCAATATAAGCCGGCCGAACTCGCCTTCTTCCGCGACATCGTCGGCGGCGTGCTGGAGGACCAGGGCGACATCGACCGCGCCATCGACGCCGCGCTCGCCAAGGGCTGGCCGCTGAAGCGGGTCGAGGCGCTGATGCGCGCCATTTTGCGCGCCGGCTATTACGAGTTGAGCGCGCGCCCCGACGTGCCGGCGCGCGCGGCGATCAAGGAATATGTCGATGTCGCCGGCGCCTTCTTCGGCCCGGAGGAGAGCGGCATGATAAACGCCGTGCTCGACTCCCTCGCCCGCCAGACGCGGCCGAAGGAATTCGCCTGAGGCGCGTTTAACTTTTCATTAACCATTCACATCAATTATGGCCCGATTGACGACGCGCCCTGCGCCGCCTCGGGAAAGCCGAGACCATGAACGCAAACGCCGCCGACGGTTATTCCGGCCTGCTGCAATGGGCCGATCCGATCATTTTCGACCGCATGTTGGAAGCCTATGGCGCCGAGGTCAGCGACCTCAAGGTGGTGTGGCGGCTGGCGCGGATGCACGCCCGCGTGTGGCGCTCGCTCATCGAGGGCGACCTGAAGGCGTTCGAACTGCGCCGCAGCGACCTCGTCGAGGCGCTGGCGCAAGAGGATCTCGATCTCGACCGCGTCGCTGAAGCCGATGCGCGCACCTTGCGCGAACTGCTGACGGTGGTGGTCGACCGCTTCCACCGTATGCCGCGCGTGTCGATGGGCTATCATCTGGCGCTGCTCGAACTCGCCGGCCGCCTGTCCGCGCCCAAGGGGACGATGGCGCTGGCGGCGTGAGCCTGCCAACCCGTCTGACGATAGCCCAACGCAGACCGACAGTTCATCCGCCGTTGGAGAAATCGACGCAGCGATAGCCGAGCGGCCCACCATACGACAGTCCCGGCCCCCAGACGGCGACCGCTTGCGAGGGCGCGCAATCATTGGCGTTTCTAACCACATAGCGCACCTTGCCGCTGCCGCTCACGACGGGAAGCAGCGGGTCGTTCGTCCATTGCGAAGCGGAAGCGGGAAGCGGCGCGACAAAGGCCGCGCCGAGCGTCAGAAGCGACGTTGCAACCATCAGCGACTTGATCATGAACGCCTCCATTACGCCCCCCAACCGGGCGCGCCGGACGAGGCTGCGGCGATCATGCGCCAAGCCTCCCGCCTTTGGCGGGTTTGGTTTCCCAAACGAGTTCATTCGCTTAGTTGAGCGTGCGCCAAAAAGACGACGGAATTTTGACAATCATATAACAGCTTCGTCTGTCGCCGGGCCGCCGCTCAGAGGCTTTCCACCTCATGCTTGCCGCCTGCAATGGACCGACCCGATCATTTTCGACCGGATGCTGGAAGCCTATGGCGCCGAGATCAGCGACCTCAAGGTGACGTGGCGGCTGGCGCGGATGCATGCCCGCGTGTGGCGCTCGCTCATCGAGGGCGACCTGAAGGGGTTCGAACTGCGCCGCGGCGACCTCGTCGAGGCGCTGGCGCAGGAAGATCTCAATCTCGACCGCGTCGCCGAAGCCGACGCGCGCACGCTGCGCGAATTGCTGACGGTGGTGGTCGACCGCTTCCACCGCATGCCGCGCGTGTCGATGGGCTATCATCTGGCGCTGCTCGAACTCGCCGGCCGCCTGTCCGCGCCCAAGGGGACGATGGCGCTGGCGGCGTGAGGTTAAGCAGCGCCGAGGATGGCGCGCCCTGCGGCTATTTCGCCAGCGACTTCATGTAAGCGACCAGCCGCAGCACGTCGTTGGGGACGAGGCGGCCAATGGCGCGGCTGGAATAGACCGCGTTGAGCACCGCGCCGTCCGGCGCCAAGACGAAGCCGGTGTTTTCCAGGAAGCGCCCGACCTGCGGGTGCTCGCTTTGATAGCACCCCGTCGCGGCGACGATAGCTTCGCGCTTGGCGGAATGGCCCATCTTAAAAGGGATATGCTGCTTGGCGGCGAATTCCTTGGTCGCGGCTTCGTCATCGACCGAGAACGCCACGACCTTGATTCCCTCTTTTTCGAGCGCCTCGGCGGCTCCGGCGAACGACGCCATCTGCTCGTTGCAGAAGGGGCACCAATGTCCGCGATAGATGAGAACGACGGCGTATGACCCGGCGAGATCTTGCGGGAGATTGATGATTCCGCCGCCGACAGCCGGGATTTCAAGATGCGGGAAGCGTTCGCCGTTTTGCAGGAGAGGCATTGATTATTCCCATGAAATGGACTACGTGGTCCACATTGAGGAATGAGAATTGGACTGTCAAGTCCAATTTATTCAGGCGGCGGAATGCGCGAAAAATCTGCCTCACAGCCGAGCCATCTGACGTCGCGCGGGGCGGCGACGAAGCAGCGCATCGTCGAGGCCGCCGCCAAGCTCATCTACGAGAGCGGCGCCGAGCGCGTCAGCCTCGACGCGGTGATGGAAGCAAGTCGCACCAGCAAATCTCAGCTATACCACTATTTTGCCGATAAAGACGCGCTCGTGCGCGAGGTGATCGAACTCCAGACTTCCCGTGTGCTGCACTTCAACGCGGCTCACCTTGATCGTCTCGATTCGTTCCAAGCCTTGCGGAAGTGGCGCGATGACGCGCTGGCGGCCAATCAGGCCGGAGGCGGAATCGGAGGTTGCCCGATAGGATCGCTCGCCAACGAACTCGCGGTGCAATCGGAGAGCGCCCGCAGTCGTCTTTCCGAGAGCTTCGAGGCCTGGGGCGCCATCATTGGATCGGGCTTGGCGCGCATGAAGGCGCAGGGTCAGATCGTCGCCTCGGCCGACACCGATGCGATCGCGATCGCCGTTTTGGCCGCGATCCAGGGCGGCCTTCTTCTGTCCAAGACCGCCCGTAACTCAAAGCCGCTGGAACTGGCCTTCGACATGGCGCTGAGCCATATCGAGCGTTACGCGGCCTGAGGGCCGACGATCTCTCGCTTTCGTAACGAAAACGAACCGCCCCTCAAATCGCCTCCACCTCATGCTTGCCGCGCAGCATGCGGTAGAACGGACGCGGCCGGGCGCGATCCCACGGCCCAGGGCCGAGGGCTGCGAGATCGCCCAGGATCGTGCGCGTGATGTTGGGGATGTCGAGCTTCAGCGCCTCGTCGAGGCCGACCCAGACCAGTTGCGTCAATTCCGCGTCCGCGTGGATCATGCCTTCCCCGCGATGGGCGATCCAAGAGGCGTCGGCGACGAAGAAGCGCGCGTCGAACCGGCGCGGCCGCCCCGGCGGGGTGATCGCGCGGGCGAGAAAATCGAGCCCTTCCAGCGTCGGAAACACCCCCGTCTCGGCAAAGCGCGAC
>JAJYDD010000306.1 GCA_021777795.1 Pseudomonadota bacterium
AGAGCGCCTATAACGGCGAAAAGGAGATGTTCGCGCTCGTCCATGCGATGCGCGTGCGCATCATGACCGCGCCCGCCTTCACCGGCGAGAAGGTGCTGGCCGCGATCCTGTTCGAGGCGACGATGGACGGCGAGGCGCAAGGCCAGCCCGTGCCGACCTATCTGTGGAAGGCGCGCCGCGTCGTTCCGCTGCTGAAAATCGACAAGGGCCTAGCCGCCGAAGCCGACGGCGTGCAACTCATGAAGCCGATGCCCGATCTCGACAAGCTCTTGGAGCGCGGCGTCGCCAAGGGCATGTTCGGCACCAAGATGCGCTCGGTCATCAACCGCGCCTCACCGACGGGAATCAAAGCCATCGTCGATCAGCAATTCGATGTCGCGGCGCAGATTTCGGCGCATGGCCTCGTGCCGATCGTCGAGCCGGAGGTGTCGATCAAGAGCGCCGACAAGGCCGAAAGCGAGACGCTGCTGCGCGAGGCGATCCTGGCCCGGCTCGACAAGGTTGCGGCTGACAAGCCGGTGATGCTGAAACTGTCGATCCCCGACGTGAACGATTTCTACAAGCCGCTGATCGACCATCCGCGCGTGTTGCGGGTAGTGGCGCTGTCGGGCGGCTTCAGCCGCGCCGAGGCCTGCAAGCGCCTCGCGCATCAGCACGGCATGATCGCCAGCTTTTCGCGCGCGCTGATCGAAGACCTCAAGAAGTCGATGTCGGACGCCGAGTTTAACGCGGCGATTGGGTCCGCCATCGACGAGATTTATCAGGCCTCGACGGTGAAGGCTTAGGGTTTGGCTAGGCGGCTGGCGTCACAGTCAGCCGCAAGCCGAGCGCTTTGGTCGCCTTTGTGATCGTGTCCAGGGTCGGATTCCCGCCGGGGACGAATCCCTTATAAATCGCCTCGCGGCTGATTCCGGTTTGCCGCGAGAACTCCGACACGCCGATCGCCTTGGCGATCTCGCCGAGACCGGCGGCGATGAGCGTGGAATCCCCCTCTTCGAGAATCGCCTCAAAATAAGCGGCGCGATCCTCCGGGGTGGTCAGATAGTTCTGGACATCGAATGGTCGAGTTTCGGCCACGGATCAGCTTTCCTTTGCGAGAGCTTGTGCGGCGCGGATATCTCGGGTTTGAGAACCCTTGTCTCCACCGCCGAGAAGAAGAACGATTTCGGCGCCGCGCCGGCAGAAATAGACGCGATATCCTGGGCCGAAATGAACGCGCAATTCGCTCACTCCCTCGCCGACGCCGGCGCTGTCGCCGAAATGGCCAACAAGCCGGATGCGCTCGATGCGGGCCGCGATCTTCGCGCGACCCCTGACGTCCTTGAGCGCGGTCAACCAAGTTGAGAAAGCGGCCGTCTCAATGACCGTCAGCATGTGTATCAAAATACACGATCCTGAGACGATTGTCGACCGAAATCCACCGCTCAAGCAGAAAAGCCGCATAGGTTTGTGAATCACTTTGTCTTTGGCGGTCCATGTCGGCGGCGGCGGCGCAATCTCAAAAGCCGCTTACGCCCTTCCTCTTGGGCTCGGACCGGGCTAAGGAGCCCTCTTTCCGACCCTTGAAGCCCCCATGACCACCGCCAATCCCGTCGCGCGGCGACGCACGTTCGCCATCATCTCCCATCCCGACGCGGGCAAGACCACGCTGACGGAGAAGCTGCTGCTGTTCGGCGGCGCGATCCAGCTTGCCGGCGAGGTGCGCGCCAAGGCCAACCGGCGCCAGACCCGCTCCGACTGGATGGGCATCGAGCGCGAGCGCGGCATCTCCGTCGTCACCTCGGTGATGACGTTCGAATACGGCGATTGCGTCTTCAACCTTCTCGACACGCCCGGCCACGAGGACTTTTCCGAGGACACCTATCGCACGCTCACCGCCGTCGATTCCGCCGTCATGGTGATCGACGCGGCCAAGGGCATCGAGGCGCGCACGCGCAAATTGTTCGAGGTCTGCCGCCTGCGCGACATTCCCATCGTCACTTTCATCAACAAGATGGACCGCGAGACGCGCGATCCCTTCGACCTCATCGACGAGGTCGAGAAAACCCTGGCGCTCGACGCCGCGCCGCTCAACTGGACGATCGGGCGCGGCCGCAGCCTCGGCGGCGCCTACGACATTCGCAAGAACCGGCTGACCCCCCTCGGCAAGGACGCGCCGACTTACGCCGTCAACGGCCCCGACGACCCCCGCGTTGCCGAGCTTCTGCCCGAGCACGAGCGCGCCGCCGCGATCGAGGAGCTGAGCATCGCCATCGAGGGCCTGAAGCCCTTCGACAAACAGGCCTATCTCGAAGGCCACCTGACGCCGGTGCTGTGGGGCAGCGCGCTGAAGGATTTCGGCGTGCGCGACCTCATCGACGCGCTGGCCGAATTCGCGCCCTCCCCACGCGCGCAAGCCGCCTCGACGCGCGTCGTGGAGGCGGACGAGGCCAAGATGACCGGCTTCGTGTTCAAGATTCAGGCGAACATGGACCCCAATCACCGGGACCGCATCGCTTTCATGCGCGTCTGCTCGGGCGTGCTGCGGCGTGGGATGCGCGCCAAGCTCGTGCGCACCGGCAAATCGGTCACGCTCTCGGCGCCGCAGTTCTTTTTCGCCCAGGATCGCAGCCTCGCCGAGGAAGCCTATGCCGGCGATGTCGTCGGCATCCCCAACCACGGCCTCTTGCGCATCGGCGATACGATGAGCGAGGGCGAGCAGATCGTGTTCCGCGGCGTGCCGAGTTTCGCCCCGGAAATCCTGCGCCGGGTAAAGCTTGCCGACGCTATGAAGGCCAAGAAGCTGAAAGAGGCCCTTCAACAGATGGCGGAGGAGGGCGTGGTGCAGGTGTTCAGCCCCCACGACGGCGCGGCCGCCATCGTCGGCGTCGTCGGCGCGTTGCAGCTCGACGTGCTGACCGAGCGGCTCAACGCCGAATACGGCCTGCCGGTCTCCTTCGAGCAGAGCCGGTTCGAAATCTGCCGCTGGGTCGCCTGCGACGAAAAGGCGGAGCTTGAGAAATTCGTCTCGGCGTTTCCGTCCTCGATCGCCGCCGACCTCGACGGCGCGCCGGTCTATATGGCGAGTTCCGCCTTCAACCTGCGCTACGAGCAGGAGCGCTGGCCGAAGATCCGCTTCACCGACATCAAGGATTACCAGAAGGCGGCGGCTTAAGCGGGCAGCGCCACCATCGCCTTGCCCGTCACCTCGTCGGTGATGAGCGTCGTCGGCTTCAGCAGCCGGCAGGCGCCGGCGATGGCCTCGACCTTGTCGGCGCCGCCGGCGGCGATGATCCGCGCCGGCGCTTTGCGCAGGCTTTCGATGGGTATCGACATCGCCCGCCCGTTGATCGAGTGATCGACGAGGCAGCCGTCGGCGTCGAAGAAATTGTAAAGCATATTGCCGACGGCCCCCCGCGCCATGAGTTCGGCGACCTCCTGCTCGGAGACCAGGCCGTAGGAGCGGGCGATATGGAAACTGTTGACCCCGCCGACGCCGACCACCACCGCGTCGAGGGACCCCGCCAACTCGTAAACCTCGCCGAGGCCGCAGCGCTCGATCAGCGCCCGCTTGGTGTCGCGGCTATCGACGATCGCCGGCGCCGCCAGCATGTAGCAATCGGCCATGTAGACGCGGGAGAACTGCCAGGCGCATTCGGCGGGATTCGCGGCCCGCGCCCGCAAAATGCCGCCGAGCAGCGAAACGACGGAGAGGCGCGGCGCGGCCTTTTCTTCGAGATAGCCGAGCATCCGGCTCAGCGTCTCGCCCCAGCCGAGGCCGATCTTCATATCCGGGCGCAGCAGCCGCGAGACATATTCGCCAGCCGCGGCGGCGATCACGGCGCGCACGTCGCCGGCGACGCCAGACAGCGGCGCGACCACCGCCTCGACGATCCCGAACCGCTTCTGCAACGCGATTTCGAGCCCCGCGAGATCGGAAATGTCGCGCGACAGCGAAATGCGCACATCGCTCATCGAGCGCGCCTCGGCCAGCAGCCGCACCACGGTGATGCGGCCGATGCCCAGCGCGTCGGCGATGGCGCTCTGCGTCATCTCCTCGACATAATACATCCAGGCGACGCGTTGGCGCAGCCGGGGCGAGCGTCGGGCGCGGGCCGATTTGTCGTCGCATTCCTCCAGGCGTGTCGTCCTTCTTCGACCGCCGGCGTTGCGGCGTTGCGCCAGTCCTGCGCGTCGGCGCCGCAGGTGTCAATCCGGGCTTGCCTAGGCGGCCGGTCCTTGCCAAATAGGTGCGGAGCGACTCTGCCGGCCGTTTCGGAAGCGTCGCCGGCATCGCACTCCACTTCGAGGCTTAGAAAGCGCGGCGCCGAAGCGGCCTCTTTAAGGGGGCGCTTGGGGCTACGGGGCGTCTATCATGGATCTGACTTCGCCGTTGTTCGATAAAATTCGCATCAAGCCGCGCCGCGCGGCCGATGCGCCGAAGATCGTGGAAAAGGGCCCCCCCTGTAGCCGTCCCGGCTGCACGGCCAAGGGCGAATTCCGCGCGCCCAAGGGGCGCGATCGCGAGGGCGAGTTCTTCGTCTTCTGCAAGGAGCATATTCGCGACTACAACGCGACCTACGACTATTTCAAAGGCATGGACGACGACGCGCTCGCCAAGTTCCGCGAGGGCGAGGCCATCGGCCATCGCCCGACCTGGAAGATGGGGCCGACCGCCAAGGGCGCCCATGTCGATGAAACCGTCTATGCCGAGGCGCGCACCATGCGCCGCAAGGGAGCGCGCCGCACCGGCGACGCAGCGCAAGCGCCGCGCTACAACGCCTTGGCGCTCAAGGCCTTGCACACGCTCGACCTCGACGCCAACGCGACCGAGACCTCGATCAAGGCGCGTTACAAGGATCTCGTCAAGCGCCATCACCCCGACGCCAACGGCGGCGACCGCTCGTCGGAGGAGAAGCTGCGCGAGATCATCAAGGCCTATAATTTCCTGCGCGGCCAGAAGCTGGTCTGAGGCAGGCTTTTCCTGAGCGGGGGATCGTTTATAAAGGCGACGCTTCGCCGTCGCTGCGGCGAGGCTTGGAGGTTTCATGAAGGTCGAGACAGAATCGCACGCCGAAGCCGCCGTCGCCGGCCCGCCGGATCGCAAGGTGTCGGTGCGCAAGGTGTTCGGCATCGATTCCGACATGGAGGCGCCGGCCTATAGCCAGCGCGACGAGCATGTGCCGGACCTCGATCCCGATTACCTCTTCGACAAGCAGACCACGCTCGCCATCCTCGCCGGCTTCGCCTACAACCGCCGCGTGATGATCTCGGGCTATCACGGCACCGGCAAATCGACGCATGTCGAGCAGGTCGCCGCAAGGCTCAACTGGCCGTTGGTCCGCATCAACCTGGACAGC
>JAJYDD010000307.1 GCA_021777795.1 Pseudomonadota bacterium
GGTTTCGTCTGAGATCCCGGTTTCGTCTGAGATCCCGGTTTCGTCTGAGGTTTTGCAAATGGCTAGCAATGGCGTCGCGGCCCCCGCCCAGAACGGCAAGGCCTATCCGATCACCGATCACACCTTCGACGTCGTCGTCGTCGGGGCCGGCGGCGCGGGGCTGCGCGCCAGCGTCGGCTGCGCGCAGGCCGGCCTGCGCACCGCCTGCATAACCAAGGTGTTCCCGACCCGCTCGCACACCGTTGCGGCGCAGGGCGGCATCTCGGCCTCGCTCGGCAATATGGGGCCGGACGACTGGCGCTGGCACATGTACGATACGGTGAAGGGTTCCGACTGGCTCGGCGACCAGGATGCGATCGAATATCTCTGCCGCAACGCGCCCGCCGCCGTCTACGAACTCGACCATTGGGGCGTGCCGTTCTCGCGCACCGAGGAGGGCAAGATCTACCAGCGCCCGTTCGGCGGCATGACCACCGATTACGGCAAGGGCACCGCCCAGCGCACCTGCGCCGCCGCCGACCGCACCGGCCACGCTATCCTGCACACGCTTTACGGCCAGGCCTTGAAGGCCAAGTGCGAGTTCTTCATCGAATATTTCGCCATCGACCTCATTCGCGACGAGGAAGGCCGCGTGCGCGGCCTCGTCGCCCTGAAGATGGACGACGGCACGATCCACCGCTTCCGAGCCCAGACGACGATTCTCGCCACCGGCGGCTACGGCCGCGCCTATTTCTCGGCGACCTCCGCCCACACCTGCACTGGCGACGGCAACGCGATGGCGTTGCGCGTCGGCGTGCCCTTGCAGGACATGGAGTTCGTGCAATTTCACCCGACCGGCATCTATGGCGCCGGCTGCCTCATCACCGAGGGCTCGCGCGGCGAGGGCGGCTATCTCGTCAATTCCGAGGGCGAGCGCTTCATGGAACGTTACGCTCCGTCAGCGAAAGATCTGGCCTCGCGCGATGTCGTCAGCCGGGCGATGACGCTGGAAATCCGCGAGGGCCGCGGCGTCGGCAAGGAGAAGGACCACATCTTCCTGCACCTCGACCACTTGGACCCCAAGGTGCTGCACGAACGCCTGCCCGGCATTTCCGAGAGCGCGCGCATTTTCGCCGGCGTCGACGTCACCAAGGAGCCGATCCCAGTGTTGCCGACCGTCCACTACAACATGGGCGGCATCCCGACCAACTATCACGGCGAGGTCTTGACCAAATACGGCGACGACGCCGACACCATCGTCCCCGGCCTGATGGCGCTGGGCGAGGCGGCCTGCGTCTCCGTGCATGGCGCCAACCGCCTCGGCTCCAACTCGCTGATCGACCTTGTGGTGTTCGGCCGCGCGGCGGGCCTGCGGGCGGCGGAGATGCTGAAAGCCGGCGACCGGCAGGCGGAGTTGCCGAGGGACAGCGCCGACATGGCGCTGGCGCGGCTCGACAAGTTCCGCAACGCCAAGGGCGGCACGCCGACGGCGGCTTTGCGCCTGTCGATGCAGCGGATCATGCAGGCCGATTGCGCCGTGTTCCGTACCGGCGAGACGCTGGCCGAGGGCCACCGCAAGATTCACGACGCCTGGCGCGCCGGCCAGGACGCGAAGATCACCGACCGTTCGCTGATCTGGAACTCCGACCTCATCGAGACGCTGGAATACGACAACCTCATCGCCCAGGCCGTGGTGACGATGGACGGCGCGCTGAACCGGCAGGAGAGCCGCGGCGCCCACGCGCGCGAGGATTTCCCCGCCCGCAACGACGGCGAGTGGATGAAGCATACGCTGGCCTGGATCGACGCCGACAAATACGAAGTGAAGCTCGATTACCGGCCGGTGCATACCTATACGATGAGCAACGAGGTCAGCTACATCGAACCGAAGGCGCGGGTGTATTAGCCTGCCAAGAGCCGGACGAGAGCGCGATCGCCCTCCAAAACCTCAGCCCGCAGACGCGGGCGAGTGTGGGAGCGCGCGTGGACTTGCGCCCGTTCGGTAGAGACCGAACCGGCGGCGATCCTGGAAAGCGCCCGTGCGGCAGGGAAAAGGGATCGCGCTCGGCGACATCGGCGCCGACGTGGCGCGCCTCAGTCCCGCGACCGGAAATAAACCGTGACACGAATAAAAACGGCCGTGACGCGGTCGTTTTGGGCCCAGCAAAATCAAGGGATTGGCTGGCTGGGGGACCTGGATTCGAACCAAGATTGACGGAGTCAGAGTCCGCAGTTCTACCGTTGAACTATCCCCCAATCGGCAGCGAGAAAGCCAATAGCCGAGCCGCAGCGCGCGCGCAAGCTCCGCGCGACGCGTTTTGGCTTCAGGGCGCCGTCGATCCGGCCAGACATCCCCGCAGACAGGCGTTGAAACGCTCAGGCGCCTCCAGCATCGGGAAATGGCCGACGTCGTCCATGAAACATTCGCCAAGCCCCGGCAGGGCGATGTGCGCGCAGGCCGCCGCCAGAGGTCGCGAATTGATCGCAGCGACGCGCGCGAGGCTCGGCCAAAGCGCCTCGATGTCCCAGGCCAGCAAGGCGGCGAGCGCGGCGAGCGCGTCCGCTTGGCGCGGACGCAGCATCGCGTCGGCGATGCGTCGGCGCAGCGCGGGGCCGCCGCCCAGCGTGATGCGGTCGATCATCGCGCGCAGGGCGGCGGCGAAATCCTGTGCGAACGGGGCGAGCCGCTCGGCGATGACGGCGGGCGCGAGGCGGCGATAGAAGCCGGCGTCGGTGAACGTGTCGACCCCGATGATTCGCGGACGGCGCGCGGCGAGCGTCAGGGCCGCCTCAAGGATGATCGCGCCGCCCATCGAGTGGCCAACCAGCGTCAGCTCGCCGTCGAGCCGGCCCGCAGCCTCGGCCAGTCGGGCGCCAGCCTCGGCAAGGGAAAAGCCGCCCTCCGCCGCGCCCGCGATGTCGAAATCGACGACGACGACGCGATGGCTGGCGGCGAAGCGGCCGATCTGCGGGCTCCAGAACCCTCCGTCACCGCACCAGCCATGCACGAAAATCAGGGGTGGACCAGCGCCGAATGTCTGGCAGCGCATCGCGGCGGGCATGGGAGAATCAACTCTCCTCAAGCATCGTCGCCGGCAGGGCGGCGATGAGGTCGGCCATGTCGTCGCCGAGCAGGTTGACGTGCTCGCTGGCGGCCTTGAAAGCGGCTTCCGCGTCGGCGCGCTCGATGGCGTCGAGGATGCGCTGGTGTTCGCCGATCGTCGTCGCCATGCGCCCCGGCTGGTAGGTCACGCGGCGGCGATAGGCGGCGACCCGGCGGCGCAGCGCGCGGGTTTGCGCGGCGATGAACTGGGTGTGGGCGGAATCGTAGAGCAATTCGTGAAACTCGGTGTTGACGTCGTAGAAGCTCTCGGGATCGCCGTCCGCGAGGGCTTCGACGAGACGGGCGTGGATCGCCTTCAGCCCGGCGCGCTCCTGTGCGGTGGCGCGCCGCGCCGCCAGTTTGGCGCACAGGCCTTCGAGCGCCGCCATCATCTGGAACATTTCCAGCAGCACGGGGATCGAGATCGTCGCCACGATCAGGCCCTGGCGCGGCCGCACCTCCAGAAGCCCCGTCGCCACCAGCGCCTTGACCGCCTCGCGAACCGGCGTGCGCGAAATCTTGAAGCGTTGCGCCAGCTCGAATTCGTCGAGCCGGTCGCCTGGCCGCAACGTCCCCTCGGCGATCATTGTTTCGAGCCGGGCGCGCAGCGTCTGCGACAATGTGCCGCCCGGCTCGGGGTTCAGGTCCTCGTCGGCCTCTTCCAGCGGCGATTTCATCTTGCCTTCCCGTGGGCTCAGCGCTCACTCCCGATAGGAGGGGTCTAGGCGGTCGAGAAGCCGGAGGAAAGCCGGCCATTCGCGCGCGCCCGGCGCCTGGATGTCGCCGTGGCGGTCGTTGAACTGGCGGGCGGATTTGGCCGTCACCTCTGGCGACGGCGTCGCCAGCCGCGCCCCGCCCGCCAGCGCCCCCTGCGCCAGCAATTGCACGCGCGCGGCCTTCTCGAAGTAATACATCAGGATGAAGGCCTCCGGGATCGTCCGGCCGACGGTCAGCACGCCGTGATTGCGCAGCAGCAGCACATTGTGAGGGCCGATGTCGGCGATCAGGCGCGCCCGCTCCTCGGTTTCCAGCGCCACGCCCTCGTAATCGTGGACGCCGGTATGGCCCTGATAGCGCATGGCGAACTGGCTGATCGGCGCCAGCCCCTCGGCCAGCGCGGAGACGGCGGTGGCGGCCTCGGAATGGGTGTGCAGCACGCATAACGCATCCTCGCGTGCGGCGTGGATGGCGCTGTGGATGACGAAGCCGGCCTGATTGACCTCATAGGGCGAAGGCTCGACCTTCTCGCCGTCGAGATCGATCTTGACGAAGCAGGAGGCCGTCACCTCGGAGAACAGCAGTCCGTAGGGGTTGATGAGAAAATGGCGCGCGGGGCCGGGAACGCGCGCCGAAATATGGTTGTAGATGAGGTCGTCCATTCCGAAATGGGCGACCAGCCGGAAGCAGGCGGCCAGTTGGGCGCGCAAGGTCGGCTCATCCGTGGCGTTCGGGTCGGCGACGGGATCGTTCATGGTCATCTCCACCAGACGAGCCGGCTGTCGATGGCGACCAGCAGGCCGTAAAGCGCCAGGCTGCCGAGCATGGCGGCGAAAACCGAGGCCCAGACGGTGAGATAATCGACCTGGGCGACCGACTGGTAGACAATCTGGCCGATCCCGCCATAGGCGCCGAGCATCTCGGCGACGATCACCGCGATGGCGCTGCGGCCGAAGCCGACGCGCAGGCCCGTGACCAGCGAGGGCGCGGCGGCCGGCAGGCGCAGCCGCCACAACACGCCGAGCCGGCCGGCGCCGAAACTGCGCATGAGGTCGATGTGGCCGGGCTCGGGCGCCTTCAGCCCCGAGAGCGCGTTGAGCAGCACCACGAAGCTGACGGCGAGCGCCGCCATCGCGATCTTGGAGCCCATGCCAAGCCCGAACCAGATCAGCGCCAGCGGCACGAAGGCGACCGAAGGCGCCGAATTGACCGCCACCGCCAGCGGCAACAGCACCGGCTCCAGCGGCGGCGCCAGGATCAGCAGGATGGCGACGGCGAGGCCGATCGCCGCGCCGAGCAGGAAGCCGAGCACCGTCTCCGTTCCAGTGATCCGCAACGCCTCGGCTATCGGCGCGCGCCGCTCGACGATGGCGCCCAGAATGTCGAACGGGCGCGGCAGCACATAGGCAGGCGCATGAAAGACGACGGCCGCGATCTGCCAGAGGCCGAGAAGGGCGACGATCGCCACCAGGACGGCGAAGCGGTCGAGCGTCCTCATGCGCGCCGCCACCAC
>JAJYDD010000308.1 GCA_021777795.1 Pseudomonadota bacterium
AAGAAGCCCTGGCAGGTCGGGTGGAACTTGAAGCCCTTGACGATTCCGCCCTCGATGAGGTCGCGCGCCTCGCGCACGCCCATGACGCCCTTGTGCGGGTCGATGGAGGCGAAGGCGATCATGATGTCGGCGTTGTCGCGCGCGGCGTCGGCGATCTCCTCGTTGGGGATGCGGCGGTTGCCGATCTGGAACTCGGAATCGACGGTGAACATGACGAGGCCGATCTTCTTCTCGCGATAATAGGCCAGCGTCTCGGCGATGGTCGGCCGCTTGCCGACCTTGAAATATTGGCTCGCCGCCGCCTCGAACGGCTCCCAGAACGGGTCCGTGCCCGGCTGGCGGCAGGAGACTTCGGCGTGAGTATGCACGTCGATGGCGACGAGATCGTCGATGTTCATGGGGCGGTCCTCCGTTTGGGCGAGGATAGCGCGGGGAAGCCGGGACAGCAAATGGTTATGGAAGATAACTTTCAGGCCCACCACGCCCGTCTGCGCTCTCTCGGCTCGGCGCCGTTCAAAAGCGAACATGTTCACGTTTCGACTTAGGAATATCAACGGGTTGAGCGCCAAAATGCGAACGACCCCCCCGGGGGGCCGGCCTGCGACGGGCGTGACGGGGTAAGGTCAAAGCTGCGCACGCGATTTCACGAAAACAGGAACACATAGCCTTATTTTCTGAAAAACACAATTTAAAAAATCTGGCGTCGGACGCTTGGACCTCTTTCCGCAAACATCCCGTCATGGTGAGGCGCCCGCGAAGCGGGCCTCGAACCATGTTTCAGAAGACGCCGCCGTCCGCGCCGAGCGCCGCCGCACTCTTAACGAACCGGCACAGGGAACCGAGCCTCATTCGAGGCTCCGCTTCACTCGGCGCTTCAGCTAAGCAGGATTTCCAAAAAGTGGCCACCGGTTTTTGGGCAAAAATCCTGCAAAAACAAAAGACTCTAAGCAGACTTTCGTTGGGCTTCCAACGAAAGTCTGCTTAGGGCGGTGGATGCGCCTGCGCGCGCCAAGCCGCGACGGGTCGAACCCTGACCCTCGTTCGATCGCAAGCTTGCCCTGAGGCGCGAGCGTTAGCCAAGCCTCGAACGGCGCGCCGGGGTTAGGATGCGCATTTGCGCGTACGGACTCAGCAAAAGGCCTTATAGTCGCAGTTGTTCCGTCCAGCTTCGCTTTATTCAGCAGTCTATATAAAGGGAGGATTACATGGGTTTGAAATCGCTCGTTACGCTCGCCGTCGTCGGCTCTTTCATTTCAGTTGCGGCCTTTGCCGAGACGCCGGCAGAGCGTGGAAAATATCTTGTCACCCTTGGCGGCTGCTCGGATTGTCACACGCCCGGCAATTTCCTCGGCCATCCCGATTTCAAGCGCTTCCTCGGCGGCTCCGACGTCGGATTCGGCATTCCCAATGTCGGGGTGTTCGTCGGCCCCAATCTCACGCCGGACATGGAAACCGGCATCGGCAAATGGAGCGCCGACGACATTATCGTCGCGATCACGCGCGGCAAGACTCCAGAAGGCCGCAGCCTATCGCGGATCATGCCGTGGCCGGCATTTTCGCAGCTTTCGCGCCCGGACGTCGAGGCGATAGCCGCCTATTTGAAGTCGCTGCCGCCGATCGTCAACAAAATCCCCGGCCCGTTCAAGCCGGATGAAAAGCCATCGGTGCTGGTGATGACGGTCGTTCCTGGCGAAGTTTACGTCGCCATGCCGAAGTCGCCGAAATAGCGCCGAAAACGCGATTGGCGAAAGCCCTCGCGACCGCTACGCTAATTCAGCGCGGGGAGGGCGGGAAGCATGGTGGACGAAGAACCGATTCTCGAACCCGAACTCGCCATCGTCGATCCCCACCATCATCTGTGGGACTGGAGGGCGCGCGTCGCCGCCGCGCCGCCGTCCCAGCATGAGTTCGAGACGATCTATCGCCAGACGCCGCGCTATCTGCTCGATGAATTGCTGGCCGATCTCGGGTCGGGGCATCGGGTCGAGGCGACGGTCTATATCGAGTGCCGCTCGATGTATCGGGCGGACGGCCCCCTGGCGTTCGCGCCGGTTGGCGAGACCGAATTCGTCAACGGCGTCGCGGCGATGAGCGCGTCGGGGGTTTACGGATCGGCGCGCGTCTGCGCGGGCATCGTCGGCCATGTCGATCTGACGCTGGGAGACGGCGCGGCGGCGGTTCTGGAGGCGCATCTAGCGCGTGCGCCAGACCGCTTCCGCGGCATCCGCCATGCGGCGGCCTGGGACGCGGACCCGGCCGTGCTGGGGCCGCTCAGTTTCCGGCCGCAGGGCTTGTTGGCGGACGGCGCCTATCGGCGCGGCTTCGCGCATCTTGCTCGCTTGGGCCTATCGTTCGAGGCCTGGGTGCTGGAGCCGCAACTGCCGGAGGTGTTGGCGCTGGCGAAAGCCTTCCCCGATACGACGATCGTGCTCAATCACGTCGGCACGCCGCTCGGCACTGGCGTCTATGCCGGCCGGCGCGAGGAGCGTTTCGGCCTCTGGCGCGACGATATCCGGGCGCTGGCGGGCGCTGACAACGTCGTCGTCAAGCTCGGCGGCCTCGCCATGCCGTTCTGCGGATTCGACGCTAAGGACGCCAACTCCGAGCGGCTTGCGGCGCTGTGGCGGCCCTATATCGAGACCTGCATCGAAGCCTTTGGAACGACGCGCTGCATGTTCGAGAGCAATTTTCCGGTCGATGGTTACACTTGCAGCTATCGCACGTTGTGGAACGCCCTGAAGCGGATCGCCGCCGGCGCTTCGGAAAGTGAGAAGGCGGCGCTGTTCAGCGGCGTGGCGCGGCGAGTTTATCGGCTGGACGCGTGAAGGAGAAGCGCAGCGCCGTGGCGAGCAATCCCTCGCGGAAATAGAAGCGATGGCCGAGGAAATTGTCCATCGGCGTATCGAGCAGCAGCTTTTCGCAACCGAGGTCCGCCGCCTCTCGTTTGAGGCGATCCATTAGCGCCGCGCCATGCCCGGCGCGGCGCCGCTCGGAACGGGTGACGAGATCGTCGACATAGAGATGCCTGCCGTGCACGAGGTTTTCCTGCACGCGAAAACCGGCGAGCGCGGCGGGGCGGCCGTTCTCGCTGAGGACCAGCAGCCGGTAGGACGCCGCCTGTTGCCGGCGCCAGCGCGAGACGAATTCGTCCGCTGAGGCCAGATGTGGGCGCAACTCGCGCATCAGCGGGAAACAGGCGCGCACGTCCGCCTCGCTGTCGGCGAAGGCGACGTGCATCAGCGGCGCGCCTCGACCAGCGGGGCGAAGCGCAGCGGGCCGGCGATGCGGTTCCACGCATTGATGGTCGCAACGGCGATGGTGAGCGCCACCGCATGCCCTTCATTGAAATGCTTGCGCATCTGCGCCCAGGCTTCGTCTTGCGCCGCCTCGCTTTCGAGCCGACTTAGCGCCTCCGTCCAGGCCAGCGCAGCGCACTCGCGCTCGGAAAAGACCCCGGCGTCGCGCCAGACGGCCACCAGGTCGAGCTTGGTCGCCGCGACGCCGAGCGCGCGCGCCCGGGTGAGATGAAACTGGAGGCAGAAGGCGCAGCCGTTGATCTGCGAGGCCCTGACCTTGATGAGTTCGGCGAGATCGCCCTCGAAGCCGGCGTCGTGCACGCTCTTGCTGAGGCTGACGAGCGCGGCATAGGCTGCCGGCGCTTGGGCGCGAAAGTCGTCGTAACTGACGTGGGGGTTCGACACGGCTGGTTCCTTCTGGCAATATCAGCACTCGAACAATATATCAGAGGTCTGACATTGAGCAAGGCCCCCATTCCAGAACCTGGCGCGATTCCCGAACCTGGCGAGGGCAAGCGCGGCGAGGAGGGCTATCTCGGCTATCTGTTGCGCCAGGCGGCGGCGGCGCACCGCCATCGGATGGAGAAGGCGCTGGCCGATCTTTCGATCACGCCGCCGCAATTCGCGGTGCTGACGATGCTGCGCGCTTATCCCGGCCATTCCAACGCCGATCTGGCGCGCCTGGCGCTACTGACGCCGCAGACGGTGAGCCTGATCGTCGCCAACCTGGAGCGCGCTGGCTTTATCTGGCGCCGGCGTCATGAAGTGCACGGGCGCATCCAGCACCTCGAACTGACGGAGAGCGGCGCGGCGCTCCTAGGGGAGGCGACTGCGAGAGCGCGGGAATTGGAGCGCGATCTGGCGGCGGGGCTTGATCCGGCCGAGGAGGGCGCGATCCGGCGCTGGCTCGCATCGGCCGCGAAGGAGAGGCGGCCGGACAAGCGCACCGTCGCGTAACTTTGTCGCCGCGCCCCTTCCGCCCGCCGCGCCTCATGCCTACATTCCGATCAACGCCGCGTGATCGCGGCCAAGAGCGGACGGCCGTTGTCGCTTCGGGGCGACGCGCTGGGCCTTAGGGGAGTACGCGAATCATGAATCTGGAAAAATACACGGAGCGCGCGCGGGGCTTCATCCAATCCGCGCAGCAACTTGCGCTGCGCGAGAACCATCAGCAATTCACGCCCGAGCATGTGCTGAAGGTGCTGCTCGACGATGAGCAGGGGCTTTGCGCCGGCCTCATCGACAAGGCGGGCGGGCGCTCCAAGGAGGCGCTGGCGCTGACGGAAGCGGCGCTGAAGAAGATTCCCAAAGTGGCGGGCTCCGGCGCCGGCCAGCTTTACCTCGCCCCGACCACGGCGCGCCTGTTCGACAATGCCGAGAAGCTTGCCGAGAAGGCGGGAGACAGCTTCGTCACCGTCGAGCGCCTGCTCGTCTCGCTCGCTTTGGAGAAGGGCGCGGAGGCGGCCAAGATCCTCGCACAAGCCGGCGTCACCCCGCAGACGCTCAACGGCGCCATCAACGACATCCGCAAGGGCCGCACGGCGGATTCGGCGAGCGCCGAGAACGCCTATGACGCCTTGAAGAAATACACGCGCGACCTCACCGAGGCCGCCAAGACCGGCAAGCTCGATCCCGTCATCGGCCGCGATGAGGAAATTCGCCGCACGATGCAGGTGCTGAGCCGCCGCACCAAGAACAACCCTGTCCTGATCGGCGAGCCCGGCGTCGGCAAGACCGCCATCGTCGAGGGCCTCGCCCTGCGCATCATCAACGGCGACGTGCCGGAATCGCTGCGCGACAAGAAGCTGCTGTCGCTCGACATGGGCGCGCTGATCGCCGGCGCCAAATATCGCGGCGAGTTCGAGGAGCGGCTGAAAGCCGTGCTCAACGAAACCACGGCGGCCGAAGGCGGCATCATCCTGTTCATCGACGAGATGCACACGCTGGTCGGCGCCGGCAAGGCCGATGGGGCGATGGACGCCTCCAACCTGTTGAAGCCCGCG
>JAJYDD010000309.1 GCA_021777795.1 Pseudomonadota bacterium
ATCTGACAAACTCCACGATTACCGTCGCCGGGCAGTACGGCGCGGGCGCCCTCAACGCCAGCGCGGGCGTCATGACGATCACCGGCGGGTCCATCGCCACGAGCGGTCTGGCCGCCGACGGCGTCGATACGCAAGGCGGCGCCTCGACGACGTTGAGCGGGGTGCGGATCGCGACCACGGGCGACGGATCCAAGGGCTTGGCGGTCTATGGCGCGACAAGCGCGCTCAATGGCGCCAACCTCACGATCTCCACTTCGGGCACGACGGATTCGGCGGGCAATCACGCCCAGGCGCTCTACAACGGCGCGGGAGGCGGCGCGACTAGCGGCGGCACGGTGACGCTGACCGCCTCGAACCTGTCCACCAGCGGCGACCAAGCCCCCGGCGTGCTTACTCAGAACGGCGGTTCGACGACGCTGACCGGCGGTTCCGTGACCACCGCCGGGGTCCATTCGGCTGCGGCGCTGGGACTCTACGTGGGCGCGCTCACCCTCAACGGCGTCACGTTGACGACGACCGGCGCCGGCTCCACCGGCCTCGCCCTCAACGGGTCGGGGGGAACGGTCACGGCGAGCGGCCTGACGATCACGACCTCCGGCGGCGTGGACGCCGCGAGCACATCGCACGCCGACGGCGTCTACAACGGCGCCTTCGGCAATTACGCCGGCGGCGGGACGATGAAGGTCACGGATTCCTCGGTCAAGACCAGCGGCTATCAGGCCAATGGCGTCGGCGTCGGCGCCGGCGGCGTCACGACCTTCCTCGGCGGCGCCATCGCCACCTCGGGAACCGGCGCGCTCGCGGCCTTCGCCAAGGACGGCGGCGCGCTGACCATCGGCCTCGACGCCAGCGGCGCCGGCGCGGCGATCGCCACCAGCGGCGACGCGGCCTATGCGGTCGGCGCCGCGAACGGCGGCCTGATTTCGCTGACCGGTGCGACGGTGACGACGACCGGCGCCGGGTCGGGCGGCTTCGGCGTCAACGGCGGCGGCGAGATCGACGCCAGCAACGTGACGATCGCGACCCAGGGCGGCCTCGACGCCGCCTCGGGCAAGCGCGCCTATGGCGTCTACAATGGCTCCGACAGCAGCTACGCCAACGGCGGCGTCGTCAAGCTGAGCGATGTCGCGGTGAAGACCGCGGGGGCCGGCATGTACGGCGTGATCGCCAATGCCGGCGGCGTGACGACGGCGCTCGGCGGCTCGGTGGCGACCTCGGGCGCGGCCGCCAACGCGGTGCTGGCGCAAAGCGGCGGATCGATCGCGGTCGGCCTCGACGCCGGCGGCAAGGGCGCCGCGCTCTCGACCTCCGGCGCCGGCGCCTATGGCGTCATCGCGGCGGGCGGCGGGCTGGTGTCGCTCGATGGCGCCTCGATCGCCACGACGGGCGATGGGTCGGGCGGCCTCGGCGTCAATGGCGCGGGCTCCGAGATCGACGCGACCAACGTGACGATCTCGACCCAGGGCGGCCTCGACTCCGCCTCTGGCCTGCACGCCTATGGCGCCGTCAATACGCCCTACGGGAGCTACGCCACCGGGGGCACGCTGAAGCTGAGCAACGTGGCGATCGCCACCGCCGGGCAAGGCATGATCGGCGTCTACGCCGGCGCCAGTTCGACGACGATCTACAACGGCGGCTCGGTGACGACGACGGGCGTCGGCGCGCATGGGCTCGACGTGAATGGCGCGGGCGCCAACCTGACGGCGAGCGGCGTGTCAGTCTCCACCTCCGGCGCCGGCGCCTATGGCGCTTATGTCGTCAATGGCGGCGCGCTGACGCTCGGCCAGGGCGTGCAACTCTCGGCGACCGGGGCCAATTCGGGCGCGCTGTTCCTCGACAGCGGGGCGACGGCGACGGTGAACGGGCAGGTCGCGTTCAATGGCGTCAGCAGCGGCGTCGTCGTCGGTCAGGGCGCCCTCACCGTCAACGGCGCCTTGACTATCCGCGCCGCTGGCGTCGGGCTCGAAAACAGCGGCCTCGTCAATGCGCCGGGCGCGCTTTCCATAACGACCACGGCCGCCCCCGGCTCCGCGATCACCATGTTCGGCAACGGCGCCGCTTTCAGCGGAACCGGCGGCGGCGTCATCGACGCGGCGGACGCCGCGCTAACGTTCCTCGACGGCCCCAACGGCCAGAGCGCCACCTTCACCAATTATGCGATCCAGAGCGGCGGCGATCTCATCTATCTCGATCCCTCGTCGGCGACCGTCAATTTCAACAATTCGACGGCCAACGCCGGCGCCGGCAATCTCATCGACGCCGCTTCTGGCGCGCTGACGGTCAACGCCAACGCCTCGCTGCTCACAGGCGCCGCCAAGACGGCGGCCGGCGCGGTCTCGACGCTCAATCTCAGCAATGGCTCGAACTGGACGATATCGGGCAATTCGACGCTGACCAACCTCAGCCTCAACAACGCCTCGGCCGGGTTCTCCGCGCCGGGAACCGGCGGCTTCAAGACGCTGACGGTGACCAATTACACGGGCAGCGGCGCAAGCCTGACCCTGAACGCGATGCTCACCGGCGCCGGCCAGGGCGCCGACCAAATCATCGTCAACGGCGGACAGGCGACCGGCTCGACCAAAATCGTCATCAACCCGCTGACCGCTTCGGCCGCGCGTTTCGCCGCCCTTCCCGGCGCGGGTTCATCCGGCGTGCCGATCGTCGTGGCGGCGAACGGGGCGACGATCGCGCCGGGCGCCTTCACGCTCGCCGGCCCGGTGATGGCCGGCGGCTATATCTATTCGCTGCAATCCCAGAGCGGCGGCGATTTCCTGGTCGCCAACCAGGGGTTGACCGGGGCGCAGGCGAGCGGCTCGCTGGCGAGCCTCGCGCAATCGCGCCAGTCGCAGGCGATCACCAGCCGGGTGCTGACCTCGATCCTCACCGGCGCGACCGAGCAGATCAACTGCTCCTCCTGTTCGAGCGGCTTTGCCTCCTTCGGATCGTTCGCCATCGGCGCGCACGGGCGCTGGTCGCTGAGCCCCAGTCTCGCGCTGCTGGCGGGCGCCTCCTACGACAGCTATTCGGCGCAGGGCGTCACCGTCAACAACTCGCTCGAAGCCGCGATCGGGCTGCGCTACGACATGGTGCAACTCGGCCGCTACCGCCCGTTCTTCGAGGCGGGGGTGGCGGTTTCGCCTTACGCCAACATCAGCTTCAGCCGCAGCTACGCCTCCAACGTCGGCGGCGGGACCGGCGTCGGCGATACGCTTTCGCGCTCGGCCTCGGTTTACGGGCGCTCCGGTTATATCTGGCGCCTGACGCCGCGCGACGAGGCGGCCGCCTATGCGAGCTTCACCCGCAGTTGGCAATCGACGGGCGGCTATCTCGAAGGCGCCACCGCCGGCAATCCCTTCGGCGCCCTGGTGCTGCCGAGCCTCGACGCCATGAACATCGCCGAGGGCGGGGCGCAATATACGCATCTGTTCGGCCAGCATATCGAGGCCAATGTCAGCGTCGGCTACGCGGTCGCTTTCGACGCCAATTACGGCAGCCAGGCTGCGATCTCCGGCTTCGGCCCGGCGAGCGGGGTCGCGCCGACGAGCTTTTCCTGGGCGGAACTCGGCGGCCGGCTGAGCTATCGCTTTTCCAAGACCGTGATCGGCGACGCCTTCGTGCTGGGAACCGTCGGCGCCGAGCCCGCCGGCAACCAGATGCACGGCGGCGTCGCGCTGCGCATGGAGTTCTGAGCCGCCGCGAAATGGCCGGGTTTCCGCGACAAGGGGAGGGCCAAAGGGGAATCGGGTGGCGTGAAGGCGATTTTTGCGGCGGTGTTTTGGGTCATGGGCGCGCTCGCGGCCCGCGCCGCAAGTTGCGACGCGAGCCTGCCGGCGCCGATGGCGCTGCGCAGCGCCGACATCGTCGAGAATTACCAGCCAACGCTGCAAATCTGCCGCGCCGGCGGCGCGGAACAGGTCGCGATCCGGCGCATGACGCTGAAAGGCGAACCGGCGCTGCTCCTCGCCGACCCCGCGACGCTGACGACCAAGCTCGAACGCGCCAGCTGCTGGACCTGCGCCGATGCCGAGGAATCCGCCCTCGCCGACACGCGCATGATGCGGGCCATCGTGCATTCGGCCGAGGCGCCGGGCCTCATCCATCGCACGTTCCTCAACAACGCCGGCCTCACGCACGGCGATAAGGGCGGCGCCTATTTCACCGGCGACCTGTGCCCGAGCCGCAACCCGATGGACCGCGCCTTCCTGGCGACGCTCGCCGGCAAGGCGACGCCGATTTCGCTGTCGATATCGGGCCTGTGGCTCAAGCATCATTTCGCCGATTATCGCTGGCTGCTCGACCGGCAGGCGGCGGGCGATTTCGCCATCACCTGGACCAACCACACCTATACCCACCCCTATCGCAAGGGCGTGGCGGAAGGCGCGAATTTCCTGTTGACGCCGGGCGTCGACGCCGATCATGAAATTCTGGAGACCGAGCGGCTGCTGATCGCCAACGGCCAGACGCCGTCGCTGTTCTTCCGCTTTCCCGGCCTCGTCTCGTCCTCGCCGCTGATGCAGGCGGTGAGGCGCCATCACCTCATCTCGCTCGGCGCCGACGCCTGGCTGGCGCTCAACGAGCGCCCGCGCGATGGCTCCATCATCCTCGTCCACCCCAACGGCAACGAGGAATTGGGCCTGAAAATCTACGCCAAGGACGCGGCCAAGGGCGCGCTGCCCTCGCCGCTGAAACCGCTCGACGAGGCCCCGCCATGAAAATTTCGCTGATTTTTCTGGCCATGCTCGCCGCCTCGGCGGCCCGCGCCGCCCCCATCGATATGGCGACGCAGACCTGCCAGGATCTCGTCGACGCCGACGACGACCAGCAGGACCAGATGATCGCCTGGCTGCACGGCTACGTCTCCGGCCATTCCGGCTCGACGCTTTATGATCTCGACGCGCGCGCCGATGCAGCGACGCTACGGACCTATTGCCAGAACCATCTGACGATCGGCGTGCTCAGCGCGGCCGGGCAGTGGAAGCATTGAGGGGTAATAGACGAACGAGAGGAAGGATGGCGGTTTTCTGGTGTTGTATTGAAAAATATTCAATAAAAAGGCGTTCGACGATGGACAATATAAAGTACATATCGCAGCATCTGTTCTATTATATTAAATAAAAACAGGCCTCAAACGTTAATTTCCTAAATCAAGTAGGTGTGGGCGGGGGGAATTGCAGGCTCGTCGCTATTCCACGTGGGTGACTACATGTTCATAGTGGGGAATTAGCCAGCACATCGCCAGCGATGAGGTAGACGATGGTTTTGAGGTTTCGCTTGGTCCGATAGCCTTTGGCTTTGCGT
>JAJYDD010000310.1 GCA_021777795.1 Pseudomonadota bacterium
CGAGAAGCGATTTTCTTGTATAAGCCAGCGGCAGCCGCTCCTAGACCGTTGGTTATGATAGTCTTACGACACACTTGGTCTGGGGTTAGTCATGTTGCTGGAGGCGAGAGTTTCACAACTCACGGTTGAGGCGGCGAAGGCGCGGGAGGATTCGCTCGCCTTATGGAGGCGCCTGAAACTGCCGGACACGCCGATCCTGACGGACGAGCCCGAGCGATGCGTCCTGGCGCTGACCGGGCGCTACCGGGTCGGCGACGGCAATGAATTTCCAGGTGAATTCTGCGAGATTTCGCCTTTGGGCCTGCGCGTGAAAGGGCCGAAGGGCGGCGAACTCGGCAAATTGTGCACGGCGAGCATCGCCTCGATCGGCATGGTCGAGGGGCTGGTGGTCGAGGCGCGGTCGCATTCCTTCGTCGTCGGGGTGATGGCGACGCCGCGCCGGCTGATGCGCCTCGCCGATCGCTTCAACTGGCAGTTGCGCCTGTTATCGGAGCAAGTCGAGGATCGCCGCGCCAGCGAGCGCGTCGAGATGAATCATGTCAAGGCGACCATCTCCACCGCCGAGGGTCGCACCTATACTTGCGAAATCTTCGATCTTTCCGAGGGCGGCGCGGCGCTTCATCTGGGCGAGAGCGCGCTCTATTTCTGGGTCGATCAGCCGGTGACCTTCGAGGGCCGCGAGGCGCGCGTGCTGCGCTGCTTCCCCGGCGGAATCGTGCTCAAGTTCGAATGACGACGGCTTCCTGCGCCAGCGCCCAGAACGCCTCGACATCGGCGCGTGTCGTCGGCAGCGCGCCGATGGAGACGCGCACCATCCAGCGGCCATCGAGGATCGCCGGCGTCACATAGGCGCGGCCGGAGTGGTTGATGCGCTCGGCCCAGGCCAGCGTATGGCGGTCCAGGGCCTCGCCTTCCAGCCCCGGCGGCTCGTGGCGCAGACACACCGTCTGCAATGGGACAGGAGCGACCACGCGCCATTGCGGCGCGCGCGCAGCCTCCCCGGCGAGCCATCGTGCATTGTCGAGATCGCGCCGCAGCCGCGCCCGCAAAGCTTCGGCCCCCTCGGCGCGCAGCAGGCACCACAGCTTCAGCGCCCGGAAGCGGCGGCCGAGCGGCACGCCCCAATCGCGGTAGGTCGTCACCTCGGCGTCGGCGTCGGTGCGCAGATAGCTGGGGTTTGTGCCCATCACCCGCATCAGGTGCTGGGGATCGCGCACGTAATAGAGCGAGCAATCGAAGGCCGCGCCCAGCCATTTGTGCGGGTTGAACACCAGCGAGTCGGCGTGTTCGACACCCGCCCACAGCCGTCGCATCTCCGGCAGGATCATCGCCGAGCCCGCCATCGCCGCATCGACATGCAGCCACAGGTCGTATTTGGCGGCGATGGGCGCGATCTCGGCGATAGGGTCGAACGCCGTCACCCCCGTCGTGCCGGCGCTGGCGACGACGGCGGCGGGCTTGCGGCCTTCAGCGAGATCGGCGCGAATCGCCGCCTCCAGCGCCTCCGGGCGGATGGCGTATGCCGCGTCGGTCTCGATATGGCGGAGGTTGTCGCGCCCAAAGCCCGCCAGCAGCGCCGCCTTGTCGACGGAGCTATGCGCATGGGCGGAGCCATAGACGATCAGCGGCGCGTCGAGCCCCGCCAGCCCGCCGTGGGCCAGCGAGAAGTCGCTGGCTTTCTCGCGGGCTGAAATCAGCGCCACCAGCGTCGAGGTCGAGGCGGTGTCCTGGATGACGCCCTTGAACGTCTCCGGCAGGCCGACGAGCTGGCGCATCCAATCGGCGACCACCTCCTCAAGCTCGGTCAGCGCCGGCGCCGATTGCCAGGTGAGCCCGAGCGCGCCGAGGCCGGTGGAGAGATAATCGCCCAGCACCGACGACAATTCGCCGTTGCAGGGGAAATAGCCGAAGAAACCGGGATGGTTGAAATGCGACAGCCCCGGCACGATGAGCCGGTCGAGATCGGCAAACACCGCCTCGAACGGCTCCGCGTTTTCCGGGGCCGCCTTCGGCAGCGCCGCCCGGATCGCGCCGGGCTTGACCTGCGACATCGCGGGCAAGCTCGCCACGCCGGCGCGATAATCGGCGATGCGGTCGATCAATTCATGCCCGAGACGGCGGAATTCCTCCGGCGACATCGCTACAGCTCCAAAAGCGCCAGTCGGCCTGTAAGCCGGGTTCTGTAAGGCCGGACGCTTGCGCGCCCGACGCGGCGACCATTCCTCTGGGACGCCCGTTGCCGGACGCCTCTTGCAACCTACCCGAACGACAAGGCCAACGGACAGGCCCCGCAGCAGAGGCGAACCTCCCCGCGCATCGTTCCTATTCGGTCTTGCTCCCGGCGGGGCTTGCCATGCCGCCGACGTCGCCGCCAGCGCGGTGCGCTCTTACCGCACCCTTTCACCCTTGCCGTTGGACGAATCCGCGGGCGGTTTGCTTTCTGTGGCGCTTTCCCTGGGGTCACCCCCGCCGGACGTTATCCGGCGCCGTGTCCGTATGGAGCCCGGACTTTCCTCTGCTCTTGCGAACAGCGGCCGCCCGGCCGACTGGCCGGCGGGCTTTACGGGCGGGCGAGCCGAGGGTCAAGCGCGCGCGCCTCGTCCATCAATCGCTGCGAGGCGGTCTCGATGGCTTGCCTGAGCCGGGCGAAGAATTCGTCGCGCGGCAGGCCCGCCGGAATCACCGGCAGGAATTCGATCACCGCCGTCCCCGGCCGGCGCATCAGGCCGCGCCGCGGCCAGAACAGCCCGGTGTTGAGCGCCACAGGCACGCAGGGCGCCCCCGTCGCCGCATAGAGCAGCGCCACGCCGGGCTTATAGGCGGGCTCGGCGCCCGGCTCGCGGCGTGTGCCCTCGGGATAGATATAGACCTGCCGCCCCGCCCGCAGCACCGGCCCCGCCTGTTCGATGATCTGCGCCAGCGCGCTACGGCCCTTCGAGCGGTCGATGCCGATCTGCCCGCTGGCGCTGAGATATTGCCCGAAGAACGGGATATACATGAGCTGCTTCTTGAGGATGATGGCGAAGTCGGGCGTCTTCGTCACCATCGCGAAGGTTTCCAGCGTCGACTGGTGCTTGGCGGCGAGGATGTAGCCGCCCTGCGGCAGGTTCTCCAGGCCCCGGAACTCGACCTTCAGCCCGCAGATTTTGTCGAGCAGCCAGATCGACGTCACCGCCCAGGCGCGCGCCATGAAGAACACGGCGTGACGGCCAAAAAGCATCGAAGGCGCTCCGAGGATCATCAGCACGACCAGATTGACGTAATAGGCGATGTTGAACACGAGCGAGCGCAAGGCGATCATCGCGGGGCTCTCAAGACAGCGCGCGCAGATGCGCGGCGGCGACGATGCGCGCGAACAGCCCCGCCATCGCCACCAGCAGCACGCAGACCGCCAATATCGCGCCATAGCCGATGAGCGGCAGGCGGAACGAGCCGACCAGCACCGTCATCGCCACCCCCTCCGGCCCCTGGGCGCCATGCGCCGCCGCCAGTTCGCCAATCAGGAACAGCAGAATCGCCGCCGCGCCGCCGACCCCGGTGCCCTCGGCGCTGAGACGGAAGAAATAACGCTGGAAATGGCGGGTGATGAAGCGGTCCGAGGCGCCGACGAAATGCAGCACCTCGACGATCTCCCGCGCCCCCGCCATCGCCCCGCGCGTGGCGAAGCCGATGGCGATGGCGATCGCCGCCGCCACCAAAAGGAACAGCAGCGCCGCGAACAGCGTCATATAGCGCCCGACGGCGGTCAGATGGCTCAGCCATTCCATGTGGTCGTCGAACACCGCGTCCGGCGCCGCCTTGGCGATGTCGGCGCGCAGCGTCGCCAGCAGGGCCGGATCGCGATTGGCCAGCCGCGCCACCACCAGGCGCGGGATCGGCAGTTGCGACAGATCGAGCCCGGAGCCGAGCCACGGCGCCAGCGATTTCTCGGTGTCGGCGAGGGTCATGGCGTTGACGGAGACGATGGCCGGCGAGGTCGAGGCGATCATCACCACCCTTTTGACCTCGGCGTCGACATCGGCGCCGGCGTGCGGGCGCACCTGGATGGTGATTTCGCGCGAGACTTCGCTGCGCCAGGCCGACGAGGAGGCCGCCAGCAGCACGCCGCCGCCGGCGCAAAGGCACGCCAGAAACGTCAGGATGGCGATGACGGCCATCAGCGCCCGGCCCGACACCGTGTCGTGCGGGATGAGCGCTGCGACCGGCGTATTGGGGACTGAGAGGTCTTCCTCGTCTTCGCTCATGTTTCGTTCTCGTCGATCACCTGCACATTGCCGTCGGCGATCACCAGCTTGCGCACCGGGCCCAGCGCCTCCATGAGGCCGAGATCATGCGTGGCGATGACGACCGAGGTGCCGGACTTGTGCAGCTCCACGAACAGTCTGAGCAGCCGCCACGCCATCTCCGGATCGACATTGCCTGTGGGCTCGTCGGCGAGCAACAACTCCGGCCGCGCGATGAGCGCGCGCGCGATCGCCGCGCGCTGCTTCTCGCCGCCCGAGAGCACCGCCGGCAGCGCATGGATGCGGTCGCCGAGGCCGACCCATTTAAGCAATTCCACGACTTCCGCGCGATAGGCGCTCGGCGCGCGCCCCTGCACCAGCAGCGGCAGAGCGACATTGTCGTAAGTGGAGAGATGGTCGAGCAGGCGGAAATCCTGGAACACGACGCCGATGCGCCGGCGCACGCCGGTCAGTTTCTCGGCGTCCAGCGTCGCCGCGTCCTTGTCGAAAATGGTGATGCGGCCGCGCGTCGGCTTCAGCGACAGCAGCATGAGGCGCAGCAGCGTGGTCTTGCCGGCGCCCGAGGGGCCGGTGAGGAACTGGAAGCTCTGCGGCGCGATGTTGAAACTGGCGTCGCGAATGATCTCCGACCCCAGCCCGTAGCGCAGACCTACATTCTCGAACCGCAGCAATGATTCCCTCGCCCGCTTCCTTTACCGAGCCTTAACGATAACAGGATGGAAACTCCAAGCTGACCTCAGACCACGCGAGCGATTCGGCATGTTAGCCCGGCCTTCCTCCCAGACGCCAGCCTCCCGCGCGCAGAGAGTAGCGCTCGCCGCGGCGACCGCCCTTTGCCTGTGGACGCTCTACGCCGACCCGGTGGCGCACGCCAGGGCGGCCTCGGCGCTGCGCCCGCTGATCTCGGTTTTCATCCCGACGCCGCCGGCGATCCGCTTCGGCGCGGCGCGGGCGCGGCGCGCCGAGATCGACGGCCAGACGATCCTCTATGTCGAGGGGTCGGTCTGGAACGCCGGCCCGCGCAAGCTGAAAACGCCAACGCTG
>JAJYDD010000311.1 GCA_021777795.1 Pseudomonadota bacterium
AAGCGCTTAAGTTTCGGTCAGGCGCTCAACCGGCGCGGGTTTCCACCTTCACCTCAGTCGTGACCGAATTGGCGATGTAGCAGGCCTCGTGCGCCTTGTGATGGATCGCCGCCAGCACCTCAGCGCTCGGGGCGGCGCCCGCGAAGCGGATCAGCGGGCGCAGCGTCGCGCGGGTCATGCGCACGCGCCCGTCGGCGCCTTTCTCCATCAGGCCCTCGGCTTCGTCCTCGTAGGACTCGACGACGAATTTCGCCTGTTTGGCGAAATCGAGGAAGAACAGCATGTGACAGCTCGACAGCGCCGCCACCAGCGCCTCCTCGGGATCGACGCCGGCGGGATCGGAGAACGGAACGCGCACCACGCTGGGCGAGGCGGAAGCGGGAACTTCCGCGCCGCCGTCGAAGCGCCAGCTATGGGCGCGGCTATAACGCCCGTCGAGGAAGGGCTCGTCAGGCTTGGGGCTCCAGCGGATCGTGGCGACGTGATGCGACATCAGCGACCTCCTCGGGCGGCTTCCTGGCGCCCTTTTAGCCGGAATGCGCCGCCAACGGCGCCCCGTCTCTGCGGCGCCTTGCCAATGCCGGCCGCGACGTGCCAATTTTCCGCCGCGGGAGGGCACAAGATGAAGCTGAGCGTATGGGGGCTGCCGCTGCTGATCGCGGTAAGCCTTGGCGGCTGTCAGTCGCTGGGGCTAGGCGGATCGCCGCCCGCCGCGCCGGCGCCACAAGTCTCGGCGGCGCCTTATCCCGTCGATCGGTTCGTCGGCGCCTGGGGCGTCGCCTCCTATCGGCTGGACAAGGACCGCGCCCGCACCGAGGCGGCGGCGCGCGCGCAATGCAAGCTGCCCTATGTCATCAAGCGCGGCCCCACCGACGGAATCATCATGCATGTCGCCGACGATGCGACGCCGCACGAACTCGGCCTGAAAAAGGGCGACGACGGCAAGGTCTATCTCGGCTTCGCCGGCCCGCCGGGCGATGCGCAGGACCGCGTCATCGATTTCGTCTCCGACCGCGAGTTCATCGCCCGCTACGTCGATCCCGACACCAACAGCCGCTACGGCACGATGGTTTACGTGCGTTGCGGCCGAGCGTGAGGAGCCATTCCATGAAAGCGATGTGGGCGTTGCTGGCCGCTTTGTGTCTGATCCCGGCCGTGGCGCGCGCCGACGAGGCGTCGCCGAAGGTCATCAGCCTCGACGACGGCGACCAGCTCGGCCGCGTCTCGGACGAGGCGACGGAGATCGACGACGGGCCTTACAAGCGCCAGGTGGTGTTCTACCGCACCAACTATGCGCCGGGCACGATCGTCATCTCCACCCAGGAGCGTTTCCTTTATCTGGTGCTCGGCAATAACCGCGCATTGCGCTACGGCATCGGCGTCGGCCGGCAGGGCTTCCAGTGGTCGGGCATGGTGACGATCACCCGCAAGACCGCGTGGCCGGATTGGACGCCGCCGCCGGAGATGATCGCGCGCCAGCCCTATCTGCCGCGCTTCATGGCCGGCGGGCCCGGCAATCCGCTCGGCGCGCGCGCGCTTTATCTGGGCGCGACCGTCTATCGCATTCACGGCACCAACGCGCCCGAGACCATCGGGACGGCGGTGTCGTCGGGCTGTTTCCGGCTCGTCAACGGCGATGTCGTCGATCTCTTCGACCGCACGCCGATCGGGACCAAAGTGGTCATCCGGCAGGCGCCGGAACTCTAAAGGGGCAAGCCATGTGGGCGAAGGGACTGGCGGCGCTGCTCGGCGCGGCGTTGGCGTGCGGCGCGGCCGAGGCCGGCACGCTGGACAAGATCAAGGCGCGCGGGACCATCGCCTGCGGCGTCTCGACGGGGCTGCCGGGCTTTTCCGACCGCGACGCCAAAGGCGGCTGGAGCGGCTTCGATGTCGATTTCTGCCGCGCGCTGGCCGCCGCCGTGTTCAACGATCCGAGTAAAGTGGCCTACACGCCGCTGGTCGCCGACGAACGCTTCGAGGCGCTGAAATCAGGCCAGATCGACGTGCTGTCGCGCAACTCGACCTGGACCATCGAACGCGAGGCGACGCTGGGCCTGCTGTTCACCGCCATCCTCTATCACGACGGCCAGGGCTTTCTGGTCCTGCGCCATCCCGGCATGACCTCGGCGCTGGAGCTGGATAAAGCCAAGGTCTGCGTGCAGAAGGGCACGACCAGCGAGCAGAACCTGCCCGATTTCTTCAAATACAATTCGATGACCTACGAGCCGCATGTCGTGGAGACCGTCGAGGCGGCGATGAAGGGGCTGCAAGACGGAACCTGCGACGTGTTCACCGCCGACCAGTCGGCGCTCTATGCCGAGCGCACCGAGCTTGCCAAGCCCGCCGAGGCGATCATCCTGCCCGACGTGATCTCCAAGGAGCCGCTGGGACCGGTGGTGCGCAATGACGACGTCGCCTGGTTCAACCTCGTCAAATGGGTCGCCTTCGGCCTCATCGACGCCGAGGAACTGGGCGTGAACTCTCAGAACACCGACAAGGCCTTGGCCTCGACGAAGCCGGAGATCAAGCGGCTCACGGGCGCCGAGGGCGGTTTCGGCAAGGCGCTTGGCGTCGATGACGCCTTCGTGGTCCATGCGGTCAAGGCGGTCGGCAATTACGACGAGATTTTCCAGCGCAATCTCGGCGCGGCTTCCAAATTGGCCATCCCGCGCGGCCTCAACCAGCTCTGGTCGGCGGGCGGGGTGTTATACGCGCCGCCGATGCGGTGAGGGCGAGCGGCGGGCGCGGAGAAACTCGGCCAGCCGATCCATATTTTGCGCTTCCCCGCCGCCTTCCGCCCCTAACCGCGCCGTGCTAAGCGCCGGGCGACAGCCCCAGGGGGGAAACCCATGAACGCCGCGCCGATCCGCTCCAATTCGTTCTTCTCCGCCGATCTCGCCTCGGCCGACCCTGAGATCGCCCGCGCGATTGCGCTCGAACTCGGCCGCCAGCGCGACGAGATCGAGCTGATCGCCTCCGAGAACATCGTCTCCAAGGCGGTGCTGGAGGCGCAGGGCTCGGTGATGACCAACAAATACGCCGAAGGTTATCCCGGCCGGCGTTACTATGGCGGCTGCCAATATGTCGACATCGCCGAGACGCTGGCGATCCAGCGCGCCACCAAGTTGTTCGACTGCAAGTTCGCCAATGTGCAGCCCAATTCCGGCAGCCAGGCCAATCAGGCGGTGTTTCTGGCGCTGATGCAGCCGGGCGATGTGTTCATGGGGCTGGATCTGGCCGCCGGCGGCCATCTCACCCACGGCTCGCCGGTCAACATGTCCGGCAAATGGTTCAAATGCGTCTCTTACGGCGTCGACCGGGCGACGCAGCGCATCGACATGGAGCAAGTGGCCAAGCTCGCGCGCGAGCATAGGCCGAAGCTCATCATCGCCGGCGGCTCGGCCTATGCGCGGTTCTGGGATTTCGAGCGTTTCCGCGCCATCGCCGACGAGGTCGGGGCTTATTTCCTGTGCGACATCGCCCATTTCGCGGGGCTGGTGGCGGGCGGCGCGCACCCTTCCCCGTTCCCGCACGCCCATGTCGTCACCACGACGACGCACAAGACCTTGCGCGGCCCGCGCGGCGGCATGGTGCTGACCAATGACGAGGACATCGCCAAGAAGATCAATTCGGCGGTGTTTCCCGGCTTGCAGGGCGGCCCGCTCATGCACGTCATCGCCGCCAAGGCGGTCGCCTTCCACGAGGCGCTGACGCCGGAGTTCCGCAATTATGCGCAAGCCGTGGTCGCCAACGCCCAGGCGATGGCTTCGCGGATTCTGGCCGGCGGCTACAATCTTGTCACCGGCGGCACCGATAACCATCTTATGCTGGTGGATCTGACCCCAAAGAAACTGACTGGAAAAGCGGCCGAGGCGGCTTTGGGGCGGGCGCACATCACCTGCAACAAGAACGGCATCCCCTTCGACCCGGAAAAGCCGATGGTCACGTCCGGTGTGCGCCTGGGTTCGCCGGCGGCGACCTCGCGCGGCTTCGGCGTCGCGGAATTCGCCACGGTCGGCGATCTCATCGTCGAGACGCTGGACGGCTTGGCGGCGAACGGCGAATCGGGCAACGCTGCGACGGAAGCCCGCGTGCGCGAGGGTGTGGCCGAGTTGACGCGCCGTTTCCCGATCTACTGAGATCAGGGGCGGCGCATGAGGAGCGATCCATGCGCTGTCCCTATTGCGGCGGCCTCGACACCCAGGTGAAGGATTCGCGGCCGACGGAGGATAATGCCTCGATCCGCCGCCGCCGCGCTTGTCCCGATTGCGGCGGCCGCTTCACCACCTTCGAGCGCGTGCAATTGCGCGAGCTGATGGTGGTCAAGAAGAACGGCCGGCGCGTCGCTTTCGACCGCGACAAGCTGCAACGCTCGGTGGAAGTCGCGCTGCGCAAGCGCGATGTCGCGCCCGAGCGCGTCGAGCGCATGATTAACGGCATCGTGCGCCAGCTCGAAGCCCAAGGCGACGCCGACATCCCCACCGAGCGCATCGGCGAACTCGTCATGGAGGGGCTGCGCACGCTCGACGGCGTCGCCTATGTGCGGTTCTCCTCGGTCTATCGCAATTTCCGCGAGGCGCGCGATTTCAACGTCGCAGTCGGCGAGTTGGAAGCGGAGCCCGAACCCAAATGAGCGATTCCCGCTTCATGAATGCGGCGCTCGCGTTGGGGCGGCGCAACCTCGGGCTGACGGCGCCCAACCCCAGCGTCGGCGCGCTCATCGTGCAGGGCGAGCGCATCGTCGGCGCCGGCGCGACGGCGCCGGGCGGGCGCCCGCACGCCGAGACCGTCGCGCTCGCCGAGGCGGGATCGCAGGCCAAAGGCGCGACCGTCTATGTGACGCTGGAGCCGTGCTCGCATCACGGCGTCACGCCGCCCTGCGCGGACGCGCTGATCGCGGCGGGTGTCGGGCGCGTCGTCTGCGCGCTGCAAGACCCCGATGAGCGGGTGGCGGGCCAGGGCCTCGCGCGGCTGCGCGGGGCGGGAATCGCGGTCGAGCTTGGCGTCGGCGCCGAGGCGGCGCGGCGCGACCATCTTGGCCATATCCTGCGTGTCACCGAGGGCCGGCCGATGGTGACGCTGAAACTCGCCCGCACGGCGGATGGCTACGCCGCCGGCGACGAGCACGATCCGCGACTGTCCATCACCGGCGAGATCGCCAACCGGCGCACGCAGACCTTTCGCGCGATGCACGAGGCGATCCTGGTCGGCGTCGGCACCGCGCTCGGCGACGACCCGCTGCTGACGGTGCGCCAGAGCGGCCTCGACCAGAAGGCTTTGCG
>JAJYDD010000312.1 GCA_021777795.1 Pseudomonadota bacterium
CTGGCGGGAATCGCTCCGGTGAGCGATAACCCCATCGTCATCTTGCCCGCCGTGGCGACCTGACACCCCGGCCAAACCGGGAAGCCGACGTGACCCCGAAAGTTACACCACCCTCTGGGACACGATCGAACGCGGTGAGTCGGCGTTGCTGCTGCCAGCAGGATTGGAGCGTAACGAATACGGCTTGGGCGAAGGATTCGAACCTGGAGGTGCAGCAGCAGATCGCCTTGGTATTCGCTACGTTTCTCGAACTTGGCTCAGAGTCCGACTCGAAATTCAAGTCTGGGCGATTTTTGGCCTCGCCAGTCTTCGCATGATGAGGAATGCGAGGGCGGTCTGCAACCAAGCGAGCGCCGATTCAATTGTCGCCGCGAAGTCCTTTGACAGGCGCCGGGCCCGGTTGATCCAGCCGAGCGTTCGCTCGACCAGCCAGCGCTTGCGCAGCACGACGAATCCCTTGACCTCCTTATCGGTCCGCTTGACGACCGTTACGGTAATGCGGCCGGCTTCAAACGCCGCGCGCTGCGCCTCGTCGCCTTGATAACCTCCGTCAACGAAAGACATTTTCACCCAAGGGCTCTTGCGGTGAACTGCCCCCAGCAGCGGCGCGAGTGCGTCGCGGTCTTGTATGCTGGCCGCCGTGATCTGGCATTCGATGGGCAGTCCGAGCGCATCGACGGCGAGATGGCGCTTGCGGCCCTTGACTTTCTTGCCCGCATCGAAGCCGCGGGGACCGCCGGCCTCCGTCGTCTTGACCGATTGGCTATCGACCACCACGGCGGTTGGCGTGGCTTCGCGACCCTCCGCCTCGCGCGCCTCCATCATGAAAACCGAGACGATTTGCGTCCACAGGCCGCTGTCGCGCCAAGCGTAAAACCTGTTCTGCACTGTCGTGAACGGCGGACAATCCTTCGGCAGGTATCGCCACGGACAACCGCAGCGGATCATATAAAACAGTGCATTTAGAATAGCTTGTGGATCGGTCTGCTTGGGCCCACGCCGTTTCGCCGGCGGCAGAAGCGGCCCGACCAAAGCGAACTCCGCCGGCGACATATCGCTTGAATAGCGCGCCCGAATGACATCAGACTTCGCCCGATCAGCCTCGTTTCAAGGCATCGCGAATCTCCCCAAGTTGTTGCAAACCGAGGGAATCGAGAGCCGCGAGGCCGGTCAACCAAATTTTAGGTCAGGCTCTCAGTGGGCAAGACCATCCGGTCTTTCCAGGATCATGCCCTCAGCGTACCGAGACGCGCGCGGTTCGCGCGATACCGTCTGGCGCACGCCGACGGTCAGCATAATCCTCGGAATCTTGAAGAATCCTGCTCAGATCTTCGCCCAACTCAGGTCGGTCGTTTCCACAGCGAGAAAACAGGCCTGCAATATCCTCCAAATTCTGGCCGCGCCCCCAACCCACATCAAGCTCGGCCTGATCGGCTCGCCGACGGCTTGGGAGTTACCTCAAATATAGTGGCTAAAGCCAAGCAATCGATTTCATTGCACCTAATTTCTCAGCCTATGATGCCGCCTGACACCGCCGCTCCCGGCTCCGCCGCCAATCGCGAACCGGACGGCGCCTGGACATTTCCCTATCAACTCGCGCGCGCGCAATGCCTGTTGGCGGCCAGCGCCGCCGGGACCGCGCCCATCGACATCGTCGACGCCGATTTCCGCGATCACAAGGGGCTGGAGGCCGATTTCCGGCGCTTGCGCCGCGACGGCTTCCTCGGCCGCATGGCGATCCGTCCCGATCAGGCGGTTGTCACGCCTGCTATTCGCCAAGCGAGGCCGAGATCGCCGCGGCGCGGCGCGTCGTCGACCCCTTCGAAGCCGCGCCCGACGCCGGCGCGCTCGGCATCGACGGCAAGATGGTCGACATCCCACACCTGAAGGCGGCGAAAAAGTTGCTGCCCTCGATGTGACGCAAAAAAGCTCCGGGGCGTCGCCACCCCGGAGCTAAGGTCGGGATCAGCCGATCAGAACGAGCGGGTGATCATCAGGCGGGTTTCGAAGCCTTGGCCCTGGCCCTGCCAGTTGGCCGTTGCCATCGGCGTACCAGCGACGGCATGCCTGTAGTTGCCAGGTTGGGTGCTCTGGGTGTCCTGGTACATCAGCTCGAGCGCGAAATCGAGGTTCTTGACCGGATCCCAGTGGCCGACGCCGCCGACGATGAAGCTCTTCGAGTCGAACAGCGGCGAATCGGCGCCCTGACCCGACCAGTTAACTTCGCCGTACGAACCTTCGAGCTGCAAGGTGATCTGCGGGTTGACGACGAACTGAGTATAGCCCGAAATCGACCACGCATCCGGCGTCGCCCAGGTGCCATTGCCGTTGTAGAAGGCGTCGCCGATCGCCATCGCCTGGCCATTGCCGCCGACCGCGCCGTTTTCACCCCACATCGCGTCCGGAATACCGGAGTACCAGACCGCATTCTGCGACCAGGCGCCCGTCAAACCGACCGTCGCGCCGGCGATGCTCGGGATGTTGAACTGCACGCCGGCGTCGATGGCGAAGCCCCACTTGTCCAGCGTGGCGTTGTCGGAGGTGCTGGCGGCGCGGATGTTGTGCGCGACGCCCGACACCTGCGCCATGCCCCAAGCCTGGTGAACGCTCAAAGCGGCCACGAGGTCAGGAACGCGCATGCCCTCTTCATTCGCCGAACCCAGGTAGCCCTGGTAGGTGCCGGGATCGACCGCGATCGGAACGCCGCCGGCGTAGCCGATGATCGGGGCATAGGGGTTTTCAACCGAGATCGTCGCCGCGAAGCCGCCGCCGAAGCTGGCCGTGTAGGCGATCAACTCAGGCTGGGCGTAACCCTTGCGGTCGGGCGAGAAGAAGTTCGCGTAGCCGTAGCCGCCGCCGGTGAACGAGAAGAACGAAGGCGCCTTACCAGCCGTCAGGCCGGCCCAGGTCAAATAAGCCTCGTTGAGACCGCCGTCCGAACCGCCCCACAGGGTGTCGTAACCCTGGCCGGCGTTGAACTGATACTCGCCGTGGCCGACCAACGGGCCGTAGGCCGTGTTGGTCACCGTGTCGAGGGTCAGGTTGTAGCGGGTGGCGTAACCGATGGAGTCACGCAGACCGGTGCCACGGTAAACATTCGGAGTCCCCGCGCCGGTGCCGCCGTTACCGCTCGCGACAAAAAACTGACGGCCAAAATATGGGTTGGCTACCGTGTTCCCGGCAGCATTCTTCATCGTGCGAGTAGTCGTCGTGTCCATCCCGTAACCCTGGCTCAAATTGCCGCCTTCCATCTGGGCGGTGATGTAGCCAGAGATCTTGATGCAGGTGTCGGAGCCGGGCAGCACGAAGCCGACGACCGGCGCGCCGGCGACGGTGATCGAGCAGATCCGGACATATTCGGCCGCCACCGGGCCCTTGCGGGTCGGCAGGTCGGCGGCTTGAGCGCTGGCGACGGCGACGAGACCAGCCGCGGACCCCAGCAGAATGCTCTTGATGAGCGTCATTGATTTACCTCCACAACGTTTTCCATTGGGATTTGGTCTTCGCCACTGACCTTCGCGTTGCGGCCTTTACATTGGCCATTCCGCAAGACGGTCAGCGCCCCTCTTCCCGGTTCTCCGAACGCCGCCGCCGCTAAAGGCTGTTTCGTACGGTAGCGATCAGGACTTGTCCCGATGGCTTGACGCGAATGTACTCTCAATGTGTCGGCGGCAAAGTGGAAAAGACAATAACGCCGTCGTGTCGCCCCAATTCCACGACGCTAGTTGCACAAACGTCACAATTATACGTGACTGGATACTTATATTTCAGTTTTAATTGCTTTCAATACGAAAACAGAAATATTTGTCACCTTCAAAGACACGAACGTGAGCGATAAATCACGCAATAAATGCGCATGATGAAACCGTAGCGGGAAACATAACATTTCTTTAATTGACCTACGAAACCCTGCGAGCGCATCTCTGTGGCGAAGGCGGCGCAAAAGCGCGGCCTTTTACCGCCCAGAGCGACGCCGGAAATTTCCGGCGCCAATATCGCCGGCGACGCAAACCGCAAGGCCTGCGGCACGGCGAAGACTCTCTGAGGATGAGGAGGATTTGCCGTTGAGCCATCGTGCGCTTGTCATCGAGGGAGACCACGCGCTCCGCAGTTCGCTGTCGCCCTTCTTCAAGAACTCTGAGTTGGATCTCTATGGCGCGGCCTCGATCGGGGACGCGCGCGCGCTTCTGCCGGTGCTGAAGCCGACGGTCACCATCGTCGATCGCGAATTGCGCGACGGCGACGGGCTCGATCTCGTCGTCGAGGCCGTGCAGATCGGCGCGCGGGCGCTCGTCGTCTCCTCGCACAACGACACGGCGGACCGAATCAAGGCGCTGCTGCTCGGCGCCCAGGAATATCTGGCCAAGCCCGCCGACCCCGAGGAGGTTTATCTGCGCGTGCGCAACATGCTCGCCGCGCGAAACCCTTCGCACGACGATCGCGGCGTGGTGCATGAATTCGGCGGCGTGCGCGTCGATTTGACGACTCGCGCCGTGCTGCGGCCCGACGGCTCGCATCGCGACGAATTGACGGAGACCGAGCTTGCCGTGCTGCGCATGCTCGCCGAGAACGCCGACCATATCGTCAGCCGCGAGTCGCTGCACCCGGTCGTCACCGGCGCCGAGCCCGACGGCAGGCCGACGCGCGCGATCGACACTTGCGTAAGCCGATTGCGAATCAAGCTGCGCGCCGCCGAGGTCGGCGCGGAGATCCGCTCGGTGCGTCAGGCCGGCTATCTGTTTCGCCGCGAACGCGGCGCCCGCGTCGCCAACGGCTGACGCCCCGGGCTCGCCTCTCCAGCTTCGCGCAAGCCGGCGCCTTTTTGCTAGGCGTCTTGCCTATCCGCTTCGCCGCCGGCCCGCTGCGTCGCGGCGGGGCGCATAGGACGGACGGGTGGCTTTCCGCGAGCGGTAAACTGACCGGCGACCGAAAACCAGACATCGTCAACGCACCGTTAGGAACGGTCAACGATTTATATGCAGATGTGAGGGCGAACTGCCTTGTGCGGACGACATCGCGCTATTAGTATAGAAATATGTACGACGAAGGTTTAAGGCCTTTGACTAAGTGTGGTATGCGGCGGTTCACGAATCGGTGAATAAATAGCTTGAGTACGCTGTCGAGCGCGCCGTGTTAGGGTCGAGTCTGGGAGATTGAAATGCCAACTACCTTCGTAACCACCGGCCCGGCCGTCACCACGGGTCCGGGCTTCACCACGGGACCGGTCGTGACCACCGGTCCGGGCTTCACCACCGGCCCGGCCGTCACCAC
>JAJYDD010000313.1 GCA_021777795.1 Pseudomonadota bacterium
GGCGGCGTTCCACCCCGCCTATGTCGCCATCCATCGCGATGCGGCGCTGCACTTGAGCGATGAGCGGGTCTGGAGCTTTCGCGGCGACGGCGGCGAGAACGAGCGCCGGCCGGAAAAGCCGGTCGAGATCGCGGCGGCCGAGAACGGCGTCGGGCGCGAGTTCACGCTGCCGCCGCTGCTCGATCTCGCGCCCGAGCGCGAGGGGCCGCCGCAGGTCGAGGCGTTGGTCGAAGTCTGGCGCGGGCGGGAGGATGCGCGGGCGCAAGGCGCCATCGTCGGCACGATGGCGCTGGCGCTGGGCCTTATGGGCGCCGCGCCGCAGGAGGCGCTGGCCGAGGCGCAGGCGCTATGGGCCGCGCGCGACCGCGAAAATTTCCTCAAAGGCCTGCCCGCACGCGCCGCGCCGGCGCCGGCCCCGATGGGCGAAGTCTATCTCGTCGGCGCCGGGCCCGGCGAGGCCGATCTTTTGACCTTGCGCGCGAAAACCCTGATCGAGCGCGCCGAAGTCGTGCTCTACGACCGCCTCGTCGATCGCTCGATCCTGGCGCTGCTGCCGCCTGACGCCGAGCGCGTTTATGTCGGCAAGCAGGCCAATAACCACGCCGTGCCGCAGGAGGAGATCGGCCGGCTGCTGATCGCCCACGCCAAGCGCGGCAAGCGCGTCCTGCGGCTCAAGGGCGGCGATCCCTTCCTGTTCGGGCGCGGCGGCGAGGAGATCGAGGCTTTGGCCGACGAGGGCGTGCCGTTCCAGGTCTGCCCCGGCGTCACCGCCGCGCTCGGCTGCGCGGCCTATGCCGGCATCCCGCTCACCCACCGCGACCACGCGCAGATCTGCATCTTCGTCACCGCGCAAGGCCGCGCCGGCCGGCTCGACCACGATTGGCTGGCGCTGATGAAGCCCGGCCAGACGGTCGCCATCTATATGGGCCTGAAGGAGATCGCGGCGGTGGCCGCCGACGCCATCGCCAAGGGGGTCGACGCCACAACGCCTGCGGCTATCGTCGACAATGGCGCCCGCGCCGGCCAGCAGGTGGTGACGGGCACGCTGGCGACGCTGGCGGAAAAAGCCGGCGCGGCGCATTTGCGCGGGCCGACGATCATCATCGTGGGATCGGTGGTGACGTTGCGCGAAAAGCTCGGGTGGTTCGAGCGGGGCGAAGGTTGAAAATTCGGTAGGACATTTCGGACGTCGATTCGAAAGGCGACCTCATGACGCGCAAAACGGGCTACGCTCTCGCCTCGGCGTGGCTTCGTTCGACAAGTTGGCGCGAGCGGGCGACGATGGCGATCGTGGCGCTCATCATGCTCGGCGCCCTCGCGACGGTGTGGCTCCAAGGCTACAACATTGGCGCGCATGTCTGGCGCCAGGGCTGGCTTTGCGGTCAAATAACCTACTCCGGCAATCCGTTCTGTATGCGCGATCCCAACGGCGGGATGTAGCGCCGACTGCGAACGCGACGGCGCTGTTGCGCATCGAAGGCCTGCCGATGCGATAGGCTGCTTGGTCAGTTCGTCCGCGCAAATCGAGCCAGCCTCGCGCCGGTTTGGGCCGTCAACCTCGCCGCCATGCTGCTTCGCCGTTCCGCCTTCGTCCATGTCCTGCCGCTCGGTCCCGGCCGCGCGCTCATCGTTCACGCCGTCTCGCCGCTCAGGCTCGCCGTCGATGACGACGCGGTCGCCCTCATCGACGCCTTCGCTAGCCCGCGCGACTTGCCCGCCGAAATGGCGGCCCTCGCCGACCGCTTCGGGCAGGAGCCGCGCACGCTCGCCGGCGCGCTCGCCACCCTCATGGAGCGCGGCTTTCTCACCGAACTTGATCCGCAAGCCGAGACCGAAGCCTTCGCGCGCGAACTCAACGAGACCGGCGCGCGCGATCCCGCCGCCATGCTCGACCGGTTCCGCGGCCGCCGCCGCGAGGGCGCGCAAACCTATTGGGCGGCGCAGGAGACGCGCTCGCTCAGCGGCCTCGCCGCGTCCGGCCGCCGGCTCGACGTGGCGCTGATCGGCGATTGCGACGTGCAGATGGAGGCCGAATATCTGCGCCTCGAAGCGCGCGCGAGGGGCTTTGACCTGCATGTCGCGGCGGCCTTCCCCGACGACCCCGGCTTCGTCGGCGAGCGCAAGTTCGACGCCATCCTCATCGGCGCCTCGCGGGCGCGGGGCGAGGTGTTCGAGGGCCGGCTCGGCGATTTCCTCGCCGAGACCAGGCGTCTGCTGACGGCGTTGCGCGCCCACAGCGGCGCGCCGATCCTCCTCGACAACCTGGCCGAGCCGACCGTGCAGCCCTTGGGTCTGGCCGAGCGCGGCGCCAACGGCCATCGCAATCGCGTGCGCGCCGCCAATCTGGCGCTCGCCGATCTCGCCCTCGGCTTCCCCGACGCCCATGTCGTGGACATCGCACACGCCCTGTCGCCGGAACTCATCGACGACGGCCTCTTGTCGTTCAGCCATCTGGGCTCGCCGGGCTGGCTGTTGCAGCGCCCTGAGAGCGAGAAAGCCGCCGTCCATAACCTCATCCCGGAGCCCGACAGCCTCGCCGATCTCGTCGGCGGCGATCCCGCGCGGCGCGAGCGGGTCGCGGCGCGCGCCCATCTCGATGCGCTGGCGACTGTGCTGGCGCTCGACATCAAGAAAGTCGTCGTCGTCGATCTCGACGGCGTGTTGTGGCCGGGCGTGCTGGCGGAAACCGGCGCGCCCTTCGCCTGGACGCCGGAGATCTCGGGTCTGGCCTCGCACATCGGCGTCTATGTCGGCCTGCACGAGGCGCTGAAGACGCTAAAGCGGCGCGGCGTGCTGCTCGCCGCCGCCAGCAAGAACGACGAGGCGGTGGTGCGCGAACTCTGGCGCTACCCCGACCATTACCCGCGCGAGCGGCTGCTGACATCAGACGATTTCGTCACCCACCGCATCGGCTGGGGCGACAAGCCGACCGCTTTACGCGAGATCGCCGCCGAACTCGGCTTCGACCCATCGGCGCTGCTGTTCATCGACGACAGCCCGCATGAGCGCGCGCGGGTGCGGGCGGAATTGCCAGAAATCGAGGTCTGGGGCGAGGATCTCTATGGGCTGCGCCGCCGCCTGCTCGACGATCCCCGCCTGCAACGCGCAACGCTGACCGAAGAAGCGGTGCGGCGCGGCGATCTCGTCAAGGCCCAGCTTTCGCGCGAGCGGCTGCGCGCTTCCAACTCTGACGAAGCCGCGTTCCGCGCCTCGCTCGATATCGTCTGCGAGATTTTCCCGCCCGGCCCCGACGACCTGCCGCGCATCGCCGAATTGTTCCAGCGCACCACGCAATGCAACGCCACCGGCGCCAGGTTCAGCCTGGGCGAGTTGCAAGCGGCCTCGGTGCTGGCGATGCGGGTGAGGGATCGCTTCGCCGATCACGGCCTCGTCGGCGCGGCGGTGGTGCGCGATGGCGAGATCGCCGGCTTCGCGCTGAGCTGCCGCGTCATCGGGCTCGGTGTCGAGCAAAGGTTGCTGGCGGCTGTCGTCGCCGAGCATGGCCAACTCGCCGCCCGTATCATCGAGACGCCGCGCAACGCCCCCGTGCGCTGGCTCTACCGCGACGGCGGCTTCGAGAAAGGCGCGGACGGCGTGTGGCGCATCGCGGCGCGCGCGGCCTCGGCGGCTTAGTTGAGCGCGGTCGGGTCCGTCTCGGTCAGGAAGGCGCGGATCTCGTCGAAGAACTGTTTGCGGTTCTTTTCCAGCATCACCGTATGCGTCCCCTGCCCCAGCTCGACGAAGCGCTTGTAGGGCGCGCGGGTCAGATGCGCGAAGACCTTGTGCGCCATGTAGCTCGGCAGGTCGGCGTCCCATTCGGCGTGGATCAGCAGCGTCGGAACCCGGATGTCTGCGGGATCGTAGAACGGCTTGCCGGCGCGCCAATATTGGGTGAACTCCGCGTACACGCCGTCCGGCGCGCGCAACTGCGGCGGGTTCATCTTGGCGCCGACGGGATCGGTGGCGAGGGTCGCGTTCCACCAGGCGTCGAAGACGCCGGGCGGAATCAGGTTGGCCTGCTGGTCCTCGGCGACGCCCATCAGCCAGCGCTTCTTGGCCGTCGCCTCATCGACGAAGCGATAGGCGGGCAACGGCTGCGTCGGCGGCGCGACCGTGGGCTCGAAGGTCCAGGCCGGCGCGTAGAGCACCAGCCGCTCGATCTTGTCGTTATGCCCGGCCGCATAGCGCCCGGCGATCGAGGTGCCCCACGACCAGCCCATCAGGTTGAGCTTGGCGAGGCCGCGCAGGCCCAGCACGTAATCGACCGCCGAACCGAGATCGGCGCCGGCCTCGTCGGAGGTCGCCGCCGGCGGATTCTCGTGCGGCGGCTTATCCATCGCCGGCGGGCGCGTCGAGCGGCCATAGCCGCGCACATCGACCAGGAACACGTCGAAGCCGGCCTCGGCGAACAGGTCCATCATCGACTTGCCGGCAATCGGCAGATCGAAGCTCGTCTCGGCGGGATAGGTCGCGCCGTGGATGAACAGCAGCGTGCGATCCGGGCGCGCCGCCGTCATGCTGGAGAGATGTTTGTTGCGCACGAACAATTCGATCCCCGGCGTCGAGGATTTTATCATGTGGTCTTCCACGACCACACCCTCGGCGTGGGCAGCCGCGGCGGCGAGCGTCGCGGCCAAGGCGAGCAGCAGGGTTGCGCGCATCCGATCCTCCCTTTGTCGGCGGCGGGTTCAGCCCGCCAGCACGTAGAGCCCCAACCAGTCGGCGATCAGCGCCGGCTTGTCCTCGCCCTCGATCTCCATTGTCGCCGCCGTCCGGCTCTGCCAGTCGCGCGGCCCGCGCTGGGTCAGCGCCTCCAGCCGGAAGCGGGCGCGGATGCGCTTGCCGGCCCTGACCGGGGCGACGAAACGCACTTTCTCGAAGCCGTAATTGACGCCCATCGCCAGCCCCGAAATGGCGGGCATCGCGTCATAGGCGCAGGCCGACAGCATCGACAGCGTGAGGAAGCCGTGGGCGATGGTCGCCCCGAACGGCGTCGCCTTGGCGGCCTGCGGGTCGACATGGATGAACTGCCAGTCCTCGGTGGCGTCCGCGAAGGCGTCGATGCGCTTCTGGTCGATGAGGAACCAGCGCGAGACGCCGACCTCCTGGCCGACCCGCTGGCTGAATTCGGCCAGGGTGATCGCAGGCTTGGCGTCGTCGGTCAGGCTCATTCAAATCCCCTCAGTAGCCGAGCATGGTTGCGACGCGGTCGGCATGGAAATCGGCGTCGCCCAATAGCGTGCCCTCCACCCGCGCGCGCTT
>JAJYDD010000314.1 GCA_021777795.1 Pseudomonadota bacterium
AGCCGGCCGATGCGCCCACTCGCCGGCCAGACCGCCGCCGGCGGCCCCTGCCGCGCTGGCCGCGGCGTCTTGAAAACACGCTCGGAGAAGGCCGCCGCCATGCGGTCGAGCGGGATCACCGCCTCGGCCCGTTCGAGCGCGCGGCCGAGTTTGGCGCGGCGAAGGCGATGGGTCTCGTCTTGCAGCGCCCCGCGCGCGCGGCAGATCTGGCAAGGCTGATCCTCTCCTGGCGTCCGGCACGGCCCCTGGACGGGCGCTTCGGGCTCGGCGAACCAGGCCAGATGGCCGCACAGCAGATGCGCCGCGGCGCCCGAGGCGAGCAGCGCCGACAGCGCCGGCTCCGGCAGCGCGGCGGGATCGAGCCATTCGATGCGGGCGAGGTCGAGCCGGGCGAGATAAGCGGCGAAGGCCGAGGCGCCGCCTTTGTCGAAATCGAAGCTCAGCGATTGCGGCGCGCCGCCGCCGACCGCCTCCAGCGTCGCGCGCCCACGCGCATCGACCGTGAGCGTCAGCGCCGTCGTCTGGGGAGTCTCCCGCTGCATCTGCTCGGCACGCCGCCCTCCGAGCGCGGCGGCCGCGCGCGGCCCGCAGGCGACGATGGCGACCGGCCCAAGCGGCGGCGAAACGGCGTCGAGCGCGGCGCGATAGGGCTTGAGCGGATCAAGCGCCAGGAAGGCCGCCGTCTCCAGCATGAGGCCGGGAAAGCGCGCCTCGATGAGCTGGGCGTTGCGCATGACGAGGGCGCGCTTGCGCGCCGCGAAGGAGCGCGAGCCGGCGTGGCCGACGAAGATTCCGGGCGCGGCGACGTTGCGAAACCCGCGCTCGCGCGCCGCCAGGCAGAACTCGACGTCCTCATAATAGCCTTGCGCATAAACTTCAGGCAGCGCGCCGACGGCGTTGAGACAAGCCTGGGTGATGTAAAGGCAGAAGCCGATCCCATTGGGGATATCGACGAGCGCGTCGCCGTTGACTTCGCGCGCCAAAGCGTCGAGCGCGGCGATCTCGGCGGCCGAGGGCATCGGGTTGGCCTCGTTGGGCCGCGGCCAACTCGTCAGTTCGCCATTGTTGGAGAACGGCGTCAGCGTGCCGATGGCGGGGCTCGCGCGGCTGAGCGCGCGCAGCCGATCGACGGCGCCAGGCGCCAGCAGTGCGTCGGCGTTGAGCAGCAGCGCATCGCCCTGCGGGCTCAGCGCCAGCGCCTTGTTGACGGAGGCGGCGAAGCCGAGATTGGTCGCGTTGCGGATCAGCTCGAAGGCGTCGCCGGCCGCCGCCGCGTCGAGATAGGCGGCCAGCTCGGCATTGGGCGAGGCGTCGTCGACGACGAGAATCCGATGCGGGCAGGCGGGGCGCGCCGCCGCCAGCGACTCCAGACAGGCGCGCGTCGCCGAGTAATCTTCGTAGACCGGGACGATGACGGTGACGAAGGGATCCCCGTCCCCCGGCGCGCCCGGCAGGCGTTGCGGGCGCTCGCGCGGGACGCGCAGCGGCGCGACGTCGGGCGCGAGGCGCTCGCTGGCGCCTTCGGCGGTCGTCAGCCGCAGGATGAGGCGGCCAGCGTCGGGGGCCTCGATGACCACCTCCGCAGCCGCAAGGGCGGCCGTCGCCAGCGGATGGTCGGGGTCGGGGTCGAGGCTGAAGCTCTGCGGCTCGCCGGTTTCCGTCATGTCGATCCGCAATGGCGCCGAACCGGTCCAGGCGATCCAGCCTGAAACACCGCGCCCGTCGCGGCGCAGGCGATGGACAATGGAGGTCCCGGAGTCGCATAGCGCCGCAATCGCGCGCCGTCTCAGCGCGAAGGACGAGGACGCGCGCGCCGCGATTCGCTCCGCCGCCTCGCGACGCGACGTGGCGTCGCCCCAACCGAGCGCGGCGCGGTCGAGGGCGGGGTCGGTGGGATCGATCGCGAGCGCGGCGGCGAGATCGCGTTGCGCCGCCGCGAGGCGCCCGGCGCCCTTGTGGGCGCGGGCGCGCAGGAACAGGTCGCGCGCCGCCGGCACAATGAGCCGGCAACGGCGATCGGCGAACGCGAAAGCGGTCGCAAAATCACCGCGCGTCAAGTGCTCGGCGGCGGCTCGGCCGAGCGCCTCGATGTCCCACGATGGGTCGGCGCCAAATCTGCTTTCTAAATGTCGGGACGGCCGATGGCCGTCCGACGTCAGAAGACGGGTGTGGTTCGAAGACATGGTTCTCGCTGCAACGCCGAAGGACTGTCATTATTTCATCAGATAGACTTTGGTAAGAGGGCGAGGGCCTAGGTCCTTTGAACTATGCGTAAAATACGCTGAGTTTTTGTTCGGAATCACGTCGCCGTGATGCGGCTAAATTGGGCAAAGCCGCCGAAAAAAACTCGCAGTGCACAACTTTATGGGTTGCAATGGCCGTCAGTTGGATGTTAACGTTCGGTTAGCTGCCGGGTATGTCGTGGCAAGAAGTGTGGAGTGAGGCGTGGCTGAAGCGGAGGACAGATTTGATCGGGGCTCCACTCTAACTGTGGTTCCTGGTCTGCACATTTTCCGCTACGTGAGCTTCCAAGGCGTGGGCGTGCCGGCTGTGGCTCGGTTGATCGCCGCCGATAACGCGGTGTCGTTGCTGGATATGCCGGGTCGCGACGGGGGGATGCTTCAGCACCCTGGTGATTGTTTGGTCCTTCGCGCCGATCGCGCCTGCGACGTCGTGGTTGGGTTGCGTCGCGGCGCGCCGAACGGGTCGCTGGATGCGACCTTTCGGCTTGAGCCGATCGTCATGGCGGAGGAGCGGCAGATAGCGCCGGTCGCCGCGCCGGCGTCGGTTTCGCCTGCGCCGTTGTCGTTTCTCGCCCATGTCGCCAATCAAGGCGATACGCCGTTCGATCAGGAAGCCTGGGTCGGCGGCCCCGAAGCGCCGGGCGCTATCGAGGGTCTTCAGATTGTCGCGGCGGGCGGCTATGCTCCGGTGGAATTGCAGGTTCTGGTTGGCAGTAGGCCGCCGCGTTGGTCGGAGTGGGTAAGCGTTGGCCAATACGCGGGCACTCGCGGGCATGGGCTTTCGCTGGTTGGCGTTCGGTTGCGTCTGCGGCCGGAGGTCGTGGGTTTGGAGATCGTCGCCGAGGCTTTGTTCCTTGGCGCCTTGGTGGCTTCGCAGCGTGGCCGTCAGGTTGAGTTTGTAAGCGGGTCCGGCGTTGATCCGCTCGTAGGCGTAAAGATTGGTTTGCAAGCAGTGCGTGAAACCAGCGTGGGCGGCGTCGCTTCGGCGTCGGATACGCAAGCGCGAGACAGGGAGCCGCGGGTTCGCGTCTTCCGAGCTTCGGCGGCGCGATGATCGCGTCAGTGGCCTTTTCAAGACTCGGGATATAGGGGACAGCCAAAATGGCGACATACCAGCTTACCTCAGCAGATCTAGTAACGTTGCTGTCGAGCACTTCGTCTCCTGGAACCAGCAGCGCGGTTATCCAGTATCTCGTGGATACGAACGGCTTGCCGGGGGCCGGCGGCACCCCGCCGACGGTGGAATCCCTGACGTCCACGTCGGGTGGGTCGGAGACGCTGCCGGGCGCGCAGGTGGAAGTCATAAATGTTCCGTCGGGTACTTCGGCGACCTTCAACTTCAATTCGCCCGGCGGCTCGTTGATCGTGGCGGGCAACGAGGCGACGACAGTGTTCGACAGCAGCTCGGGCACGGATACGCTGATCGGCGGGTCTGGCAACGAGCGCCTCGTTTCGACAGTCGGCAACAATGTGCTCATCGGTGGGACGGGCCAGAATACGCTGATCGGCGGGTCGGGCTCCGACTCGTTGACGGGCGGCGGGGATTCGCGCCTCGTGGCCGGCACTGGCAGCCAGGTGCTGACCGGCGGCACGATCGCTGGCGCGCATGACACTCTCATCGGCGGCTCCGGCGCCGATGTGCTTAAGGTCACGATGGGCGACAACCGCCTCGTCGGCGGCTCCGGCGTCAACACGTTGTATGGCGGCTCGGGCAACGACACCCTGCTCGGTGGCGGCCACAGCTCGATGGTGGCTGGCACGGGCGCCAACACGCTGCAGGGCGGTCTCATGGCGGGCGCCTCCGACACCCTGATCGGCGGCTCCGGCGCTGACAAGCTCATTGTGCATATGGGCAACAACAGCCTCGTCGGCGGTTCGGGCCAAAACACGCTGCTCGGCGGCTCCGGGAACGACACTCTGATCGGCGGCGGCGATTCCCGGGTGGTGGGCGGTTCGGGCAGCGACACGCTGGTGGCGTCGTCCAGTCCCAGCGGCTCGGACACGCTCGTCGGCGGCTCGGGACCCGACAACCTGATTGCGACTGTCGGTAACAATCGCCTCATCGGCGGTTCCGGCATGGACACGCTGACCGCTGGCTCCGGCCATGACACCCTGGTCTCCGGCAAGGGCGACGTCAGCATGGTGGGCGGCGCCGGTATGTTCCGGGCAGTCGACACGACGGGCGCCAATGCGACGTTGGTTGGCGGCGCCGGCGGCGGTCGCGCGGTTCTGGGCACGACCGGCAACGACTCGGTGATGGGCGGTTCGGGTTCGATCAGCATCGCTTCGCAGCAGTCGTCGACCGACCTCGTCAGCAATTCGAGCACGGCGATGGGCGGCTTGCATACGCTGACGTTCAGCGACGGTCAGACGATCGTCGTCAATGACGTCAACTCCAACATCACGATCCACTTCGCCGACGGCGGCCACACCTCCGTCTGATAGTTTCGGCGAGTTAACCGTGTGACGCGAGGATCGATGGATTCTCGCGTCATTTCGTTTAGAGATAACTCAGGGGATCGCCGCCTTGGCGGCCGCAAGTCGCTCTCGCGGGCGTCGTCGGAAAGCCGCCGGGTTCGCGAATTGCGGGTTCACTGAATCTCACTATGAACATTCTGTTTGTCCACAACAATTTCCCCGCGCAGTTCAAGCATGTGATCGCCAGGTTGAACAGGCGCGGCGGCGTGCGGATGGCGGCCATAGGCGCGGAGAGTTCGGTAGAGGCGGAAGGCGTCGATCTCAGACGCTATGTATCGCCGAATGGTTCGAACGCGTTGGTGCACACTTTCGCCCGTCGGTTCGATTATGAGTCGCGCCGCGCCGAGCAGGTGATGTTTGCGGCGCTGAAACTGAAACACGAGGGGTTCGAGCCAGATCTGATGTTCGCGCATTGCGGATGGGGCGAGACACTGCCGTTGCGCTCCGTATTTCCCGGCGCGCGTCTGGCGGTATATTGCGAGTTCTATTATCGACCGGAAGGCCAGGACGTGGGGTTC
>JAJYDD010000315.1 GCA_021777795.1 Pseudomonadota bacterium
CTGTGCGCGAAGCCGCAGGCCTCGGCGGGCGCGCGGCCGGCGAGTCGCGCGGCGAGATAGCCGGCGTTGAAGCTATCCCCCGCGCCCGTGGTGTCGCGCGCGGCGACGAGCGCCGCCGCGACCTCGACGCCATCGACAAAAGCCGCGCCGGCGCCGTTCTTAACCACGATTTCGCCCACGCCGAGCCCGGCGAGCCGCGCCGCCGTCGCCGCCAGCGAGACGTCGCCCCATAGCGTCGCCTCGTCTTCGAAGCTCGGCAGCGCGATGTCGGTCACGGCGTAGAACTCCGCCTGCGCCGCGCGCGCGCTCGCCTCGTCCGACCACAGACGGCGGCGCAAATTGGGGTCGAAGCTCACCTTCGCGCCCTTCGCGCGGGCGCGCGCCAGCGCCGCCGCGAGGTTGCGGCGGCCTTGCCCACCGATGATCGCCAGCGTGATCCCCGAAACATGGATCAAGTCGGCGCCGGCAAGGCCCGCGTCTAACGCCTGCGAATCGTCGGCGAGGCGGCGGGCGGCGGAGGCTTCGCGCCAGTAGAGAAACCGCCGCTCCGCGCCGTCGAGTTCGATGAGATAGAGCCCCATCGTGCGTTCCGCGTCGCGCTGAACGGCGCCGGCGTCGATGCCGCTCTGCTCCAGGAAGGCGACGAAGCCGTCCGACAGCTTGTCCGCGCCGACGCGGGTGAGATAGCGCGCAGGCTGGCCAAGCTTCGCCAGATACCAGCAGGTGTTGAGCGTGTCCCCGGCATAGGCGCGGGCGTAAAGCCCGGCCTCGACGGGGGCGAATTCCACCATCGCCTCGCCGACGCCGACGATCATGCTTTCAGCCTCGCGATGGCCTCGCGCGCGGCGAGCGCCAGCGGCGCCGGCGGCGCGTCGAGATCGGCCCAGAGGAAGCCTTCGTGCTTCTCGGGCTCGCGGTTGACCGGCTCGCCGGCTTCAATCGCCGCCTCATAGATTGGCGACACCCAATGCTGGCCGTCGAGCCCGATCATCTCGACGAGCCCGAGCGGGCGCTTAAGCGCGATCTCGACGCCGAGTTCCTCGAACACCTCGCGCTTGACCGCATCGGCCAGCCGCTCGCCGAAATCGACCTTGCCGCCGGGCAGGCTCCAATGCCCAGCCTCCGGCGCTTTCAGCCTCTTGACCAGCAGCAGCCGGCGGTCCCGCAAGATCGCCGCGCCGCAGCCGACGCCAGGGGTCATTGGCTGAGGCCGGCGAGTATTCTGGCCCAGGAGCGGGCGCCCTTGTGGAACGATCGGCGCTCGTATTTCTCGTTGGGCGAATGGATGGCGTCGTCGGCGAGGCCGAAGCCGACCATCAGCGCCTCCATCGAAAGCTCGCGCCGGAACGCGCCGACAATCGGGATCGAGCCGCCGGAGCCGATGACCGCCGCCGGCGTTCCCCATTCGGCCTCCAGCGCCCGGCGCGCGCGGCGCAAAGCTTCTCCGCGCGCCGGCAGGCCGATGGCGGGCGAGCCGTCATGGCCGAGGAACTCCACCCGCACATCCGCCGGCAGCATGGATTTGACGAAAGCGCGGAAGCTCTGCTGGATGCGCTCCGGGTTCTGTCGCCCGACGAGCCGGAACGACACTTTCGCGCGCGCTTCGGCCGGCAGCACGGTTTTCGCGCCTTCGCCGGTATAGCCGCCGACGATGCCGTTGAACTCGCAGGTCGGGCGCGACCAGAGCTGCTCCAGCACCGAGCGGCCGCTCTCGCCGGCCGGGATCGACAGGCCGACGTCGCCCAGGAATTTCTTCGGATCGAATTCGAGATCGTGCCATTGCGCGGCGATCTCCTCCGGCAATTCCTCGACGCCGTCATAGAAGCCGGGCAGCGTCACCGCGCCCTTGTCGTCGTGCAACGCGGCGAGGATCTTGGCCAGCACGCGGATCGGGTTGATCGCGGGGCCGCCGTAGAGGCCGGAATGGAGATCGCGCGAGGCGGCCTTCAAGACCACCTCCTCGAACACCAGGCCGCGCAGCATCGTGGTGATGGCGGGGGTGTCGGCGTTCCACATGCTGGTGTCGCAGACCAGCAGCAGGTCGGCTTTCAGCGCCTTGGCGTTCTTGGTCAGAAAGGCCGGCAGCGACGGCGAGCCGGTCTCCTCCTCGCCCTCGAACAGCACCGAGACATGGCAGGGCAGGCCGCCATTGGCCTTGAAGGCGCGGCACGCCTCCAGGAAGGTCATGAGCTGGCCTTTGTCGTCGGCGGCGCCGCGCGCGACGATGCGCTCGCCCTTGGGCGTCGTCTCCAGCCGGGGCTCGAACGGCGGGGTCGTCCAAAGCTCCAGCGGATCGGCCGGCTGCACGTCGTAATGGCCGTAGAACAGCACATGCGGGGCGTCGCGGGTTTTGGCCTTGGCGGTTCCCATTACCATCGGCCGGCCCTCGGTCGGCTCCTTCTTGGCCTCGAAGCCGAGGTCGGCGAGTTCGCTGACCAGCCAGTCGGCGGCGCGGTCGCAATCGGGGAAATGCTCGGGCTGCGCCGAGATCGAGGGGATGCGCAGCAGGGCGAACAGCCGGTCTAGCGCGCTCTGGGCGTTGGCGTCGATGGTGGCGAGGACGTCTTCAAGGGTAGCCATCGGGGCTCCGAACGCGGCGTTTTCCTGGCCGCTCTCTTAGCAGGCGGGGCGGCGCCGTCCAGTTCCCGCTTCGGCGAAGGCCCGTCCGGCGCTCAATATTCCCATTGCAGGCCGGCGCCGACATTGGATTCGCCCCTGGCGTCTACTCCAGTGGAGAGCCGCAGCCGCTTGGTGAGGTCGAAATCGAGCGAGACGCCGTTGTCCTCCGGCCGCGCGCCCGTGGTGACGCCGAGGCTCAGGCGATTGCCGATCGCCCGCCGCGCCCCCACCACCGGCCCGCCGCCGGAATCCGAGGAAACGTCGAGGCTGTCGACGCCGAGCGAGCGGCGCAGCGAATCGAGCGCCCCGCCATTGCCCGATAGCGCCGAGACGGTGTTGGCCAGTTGCAGCGCCTGAAAGGCCGAGAGATTGCCGGAAGGCTTCTGGAACAGGATGCGCGACAGGATTTCGTCCTGCGGCAGTTGCGGGTTGGAGCTGAATGTGAACACCGGCTTTTCGGCGGAGCCGGTGACGTCGATGATGGCGGTGATGTCGCTCAGCGTCTGCTGCGCCTCCATGTCGAGGCGCGGCGTAGCGTCGCCGTCGAAACTCACGCGCCCGCGCGAAAACGTCATCGGCCCGCCGATCAGGGTCAGCGTGCCGCGCCTAAGGTCGAAGCCGCCGTCGATATGCGGCGACAGCGTCGTGCCGCTGATCTGCAAGCGGCCGCCGAGTTCGGCGTCGACGCCGCGCCCGTGCACCGTCACCCGCGAGGGCGCGGAGACGACGAGCGCCAGCTTCGCCGAGAAGGCGGCGCCGACGGCGCGGCGCTTTTTGGCCATCAGCGCCAGCCTCGCCCGCGCGGTCGCGCCGGGGTCGATGTGGCGCACGTCGGTAAGCGGCGCCGCCGAGCCCGGCAGGCGGCCGGGAATTTCGACGTCGAGCGCCTTGACGTCGATGTGGCCGGAGACGCGGGGGTCGCGCGCCAGCGGCCCGGTAAGGTCGAGCGCAAGGCCGGCTTCGGCGGTGACGATCTCGGTGGCGACGAGGCGGGCATTCTCGGCATTGAGTTTGATCGCGCCGGGGAAACCGGCGGCGGGGTCGAGCTTGACCCGCCCGCTCGCCGAGACCACGCCACCGCCCGGCGTGTGGCCGGAAGCCTTGGCGATCTCGATCTCGTCGCCGCGCGCGGCGATCACAGCGGCAAGGTCGGTGAGGCGCAGGCCGCTGATCTCGTCGGCGAAGGCGCCGGCGCTCAGCACGGCGCTTCCCGATGCCTTGGGATGGGCAAGGTCGCCGGCGACGCGCGCGTCGAGCGTCAGCGTCCCGCTCGCCCTTTGGCCGCGCGCGGCGAGGGTGCGGGTCAGCGGCGCGACGTCGAGACGGCCGGTCGCTTTCACGTCGAGCGCGCCGCCGGCCTTCAGCGGCGCCGATCCCGCCAAGCGCAGCGAACCCGCGGCGCCCGCCGTGATCGTCGCGTCCAGGCTCGTGCGGTTTCCCGCCAGCTTGCCGCTGGCCTTGGCGTCGATGGCCGGCACGCCCGCCGCGCGCGCGGCCGGAACGGAGACCTTCGCCAGCGCCAGCCGCCAATCGCCCTGCGGCGCGGCGGCCGTGCCGGTGAGGCGCGCCTCGGCGGAGACGGTCCCCGTCAGCCCCAGCCCCGGCGAGGCGAGGTCGGCGAGCGCCAGCGGGACTGCGTCCGCCGTGGCTTGCAGATCGAGCTTGGCGGCCGACGCCCGGCCTTTGAGCGCGAGGCGGCCGGCGCCCAGATTCATCGTCAGGCCCGGGGTCGAGACGCCGCCATCGGCGAAGGCGAGCGTCGCGGGCCGGGCGAGCGCGATGGCGGGGCCACGACCCCTTGCGGTGAAGGCGTCGAGCCGCAGCGTCCTCGCGGCCATGCTGAGCGCCCCTTTGGCGCGCAAAGCCATGCCGCGCAGGCTGGCGGCGAGATCGAACGCGCCGGCCTTGGCGGTAAGCTTCACGCCCGAGACGGTCTCGCCGGCGACGATCTTCGCCACCGCCGCCGAGCCGTCGGCGCGCGCGTCGCCGTAGAGATCGGCGATGCGCATATCGACATCGAGCCCGCTCACGCGCGCCGACCCGAAGCTGGCGGCCGCGCTCTTGGCGCGGATCGCGGCGTTCTGCTTGCCGCCCTGCGAATCGAGGTCCACACGGGCTTGCAGCGCGCCGGACAGCGGCGTCAGCGCCAGCGGCGAGAGATCGTCGAGGCGCGGCGCGGCGATGGTCAGCCGCCCGTCGGCGAGACCCTTGACCAGCTTGCCAGTCGCGTCGAGGCGGGCCTGGCCAAGCGTGAAAGCGGCGCGGTCGAGCGTCACTGCGTCGCCGGCGCGGGCGAGGCTGACGGCGCCTTGCAGCGGTTTGCCGTCGATCTCGCCGTCGAGCTTGGCCTTGACCGCCGCGCCGCCCTTGACCTTAGCCGTGAGCGCGAGGCGCGGCGCGGGGCGGCCGAGCAGGCGGCCATTGCTGAGCGTCGCCGCAATGTCGGCGTCGGGCCCGGCGAGCGGGCCGCTGACCTTGACCTCAGCCGCGACCGCGCCGGCGACGCGCGCATCGAGCTTATGCGCATCGGGGATGGCGAGCGTCGCGCTGAGAGTGGAGCTTGACGCGCCGAGCGCGCCGTCGATCAGCGCCTGTCCGCCGGC
>JAJYDD010000316.1 GCA_021777795.1 Pseudomonadota bacterium
CCCGCGCGGCGTCGCTGCGCTCGACGTCGTGGAGCAATCCGCCCCGGCGCGCATAGACAAACCAGGTGATCGCAAGACAGGTCACGTAATAGCCGAGGAAGCCCCACAGAGCCGCCTGCGCGCCCCCGGTCATGGCGATCGACGTCCCGAAGCTGCGCGGGACGAAGAAGGCGCCGAAAGCCGCGATCGCCGACGTGAAACCGGTGATCGCCGCCGATTCCTTTTCCGCCTGCAATCGCCGTTCCTCGGCGCCCGCGCCCGGCATCAGGCGGATCATCTCCTTGCGCATGATCGAGGGGATCATCTGGAAGGTCGAGGCGTTGCCGACGCCGCTGGCGAAGAATAGCAACAGGAAGCTCGCAAAAAAACCCCAGAAGGCGTTTGGTTGGTCCTTGGCGCCGATGAACCAGAGCACGCCGCCAGCGCCGATCATCATCAGCACGAAAACCCAGATCGTCACCCGCGCGCCGCCGACGCGGTCGCTGAGCTTGCCCGCCGCCGAGCGCGACAGCGCGCCCACGAGAGGGCCGAGGAAGGCGTATTGCAGCGCGTTGACGTCGGGAAACAAGGTCTTGGCGAGTAGCGGAAAGCCGGCGGAATAGCCGATGAACGAGCCGAAGGCGCCGGTGTAGAGCCAGCACATGATCCAGGTATGGCGGCGCTGGAAAATCACCGCCTGGTCCGCGAACGACGCCTTGGCCGAGGCGATGTCGTTCATGCCGAACCAGGCTGCAAAGGCCGAGGCGACGATGAACGGCACGAACACGAAGGCCGCATTCTGCAACCAGATCGACGAGGCGCCCGTCATCTGCGGCGCGCCGCCAAGCGGGCCGAATATGCCCGCCGCGATTACAAGCGGCGCCAGGAACTGCACGACGCTGACGCCGAGATTGCCGAGCCCAGCGTTGAGAGCCAGCGCGTTGCCTTTTTCGGATTTCGGAAAGAAGAACGAGATGTTCGCCATCGAGGAGGCGAAATTTCCGCCGCCGAGCCCGCACAGCAAAGCCAGAATCAGCAGCACGACATAAGGCGTGCTGGGGTTCTGGACCGCGAAACCGATGCCGAGCGCGGGGATCAGCAGCGACCACGTCGTCAGCGTGGTCCACAGACGTCCGCCGAACACCGGGACCATGAAGGAATAAAATATACGCAGCGTCGCGCCCGACAGTCCGGGCAGCGCGGCGAGCCAGAACAACTGATCGGTCGAGAACCGGAAGCCCGCCGCCGGCAGCTTGGCGACGACGACCGACCAGACCTGCCAGACCGCGAACGAGAAGAGCAACGAGGGAATCGAAAGCCAGAGATTGCGGCGGGCGATGCGCCGGCCCTTATCGGCCCAGAACGCCGGATCCTCTGGACGCCAATCGACCAACACACTCTCGTCGCGCGGCGCGGGCTTCGCCCCGGCGCCGAAGCCCTTCAACTCGGGAACCACCGGCAGCGCATCGAGCGCCTTGCCTGCGGCCTCGCGCTCCATATGACGCACGGAGAGGTGCATCCAGGCCAGCGTGCCGGCGACGATGACGAACAGCGCCATGAAGCAACTGGTCCACAGCCCCGTGAGATCGACGAGGAGGCCGAACAGGATCGGCAACACGAAGCCGCCGAGGCCGCCAATCATGCCGACGAGGCCGCCGACGGCCCCGACATGTTGCGGGTAGTAATCGGGGATGTGCTTGTAGACGGCCGACGCGCCAAGCGCCATGAAGAAACCGAGCACGAACGCCGTGAGCGTGAACGCGACGACGCCCATCTCCATGTGGAAGGCGAAGGTCGCGCCGCCGGCCCCGTGAACCAGATAATCCGTCGGCGGATAGGCGAGCGCGAACGTCGCGGCGACGCCGACCAGCAACGACCAGTAGAGCACCCGCCGCGCGCCGTAAGCGTCGACAAGGCGGTCGCCATAGGCGCGAAACAGGCTGGCGGGAAGAGAGAACGCCGTCGCCACGGCGCCAGCGAGCCTGATGTCGAGCCCGTATACGCTGATCAGATATTGCGGCAGCCATAGCGACAGCGCGACGAAGGCGCCGAAGACGAAGAAATAATAGAGCGCGAACCGCCAGACCTGGACGTTCTTCAGAGGCTCAAGCTCCAGCCAGGCGCGAGGCGCCTTGGCGCCCGAGCGGCGGCGCTCGGCGACAACGGGATCGTCCGCCGTGAACAGCCAAAAGATCGCCACCGTGATGACCAGCGCCGAGGCCCAGGCCCAAGCTACTGCCTGCCAGCCATAGGCGACCAGCACGTATGGCGCGAACATCTGCGTCAGAGCGGCGCCGACATTGCCGGCGCTGAAGATCCCGAGCGCCAGCCCTTGTCGCTCCGGCGCAAACCAGCGCGAGACATAGGAAACGCCGGCCGCGAACGCCCCGCCGGCGACGCCGACGCCGAGCGCCGCGACCAGGATTTGCGGATAGGTGTGCGCGAGGGTCAACAGCGCCGTGGTGAGCGCCGACGCCAGCATCGTCAGCGCCATTGCCAGCCGACCGCCGTAGCGGTCCGCCCAGACGCCGAGCGGGATGCGGATCAGCGAACCCGTAAGGACTGGCAAGCCCAGCATCAGGCCAAACTCAGTTTCGCTGAGCGAAAGCTGCTGTTTCAGCCGCACGCCGACGATGGCGAAGATCGTCCAGATCGCGAAACAGACCGTGAAGGCGGCCGTGCTGAAGCCGAGCGCGGCGCGCTGTCCCACGGGATTGAATTGGCGTTCGGCGGACATGCGGCTCCGATCGGCGCTTCCGCGCCCCTTTCCGGCGGCGGCCCACCGGCATCGAGGGCAGATCTAGTTGTCGGAGAAAAGGGCGACGTTGATAGCCATCAAGTCTTTTCTTGATTTAGGTCACCTACCTTGACCCCCGCAGCGGGACGTCCGGCCGATTTGATGCGCCAGCCGAGGACGGCGCCGAAAGCGATCAGGCCGCTCACGGCGACAGCTCCGCTGGCCAGTCTGGCCGGCTCGTAGCCGGCGAGATCCCCGCAAATCCGCGCCGCCACCGAAACCTGCAGGAGCGCCAGACCCACGTACATCGATCGGTGGTAGGGCGCGGCGGCGCCCGTGATCGCGGGGATGACGATCACCGAATGGCCGAGCGCCATCGACAGCACGAAGCCGATGAGAATCGCGTGCAATGCCATGTCGTAGCCGTAGGCGACGACCGCTGGCGGCGCGACGATGAGCCCGACGCCCGAGACGCCAACCCAAAAGTAACCGAGCGCCATCGCGAAACCGAAAAACCGCAGATACGGCGCGCGCCGCAGATGGCGCAGCGCGATGTCGTGCCGCAGCAGCCAAAGCGCCAGCGTCACGAACCCGGCGCCCAGCAGCGGGGCGCCCGAGGGATCGAACATCCCCAGGCTCGCGCCGCCTAGGAGGAGGGCGATGCTGGCGAGGAAGATGGCGACGCTGATGCGCCCGAGGCCAAGCGACCGGCTCATCTCCAGTCGCTCGGCGCAGATGGTCAGCACCAGGAACAAAAGCCACCAGGGCGCGGCGGCGGGCACGGCGTCCGTACTCAGCCAAACGAGGCTGCCGACGCCCCAGCAAGCGGCGGCGCCGGCGAGCAAAGCCGTGAAGATTTGGCGATCGCCCCCGAGCGAAATCAGCGACGCGGCGGTCATCACCGCGGCGGCGCAGGCGAAGGCGGCGCCCGCATAGAAAGTCGGCAAACCGGCCAATAGCGCCAGCGCGGCGGAGCAGGAGAGAACAGGCGCCGTTAAAACCCACGACTTGGCCAGCGCGACGGACCTTTCCAGCCCGATAAGCGTGCCAAAGAAACCGCAGATCATCAGCGGGCCGTGGATCTCGCCCAATCGCTCGGCGTGCGGCAGCGGCCAGCCGAGACGCCACAGGCCGCCGTAGAGCGCGGCGACGAAAAACGACAGGCCGAGCGCCAGGAACGGCAGCCGGCGACGGCGGTTGCGGCGTGTGGCTTCGGGTGTGCGCTTGCGGGTCGGAATCGCAAATTCGGTCATGGCCTTCACAGCCTCTTTCGGCGCGCGCCGCCACGTCCCTGCGCTCGGGCGGGCAGCGGCGAGAAAGGCGATTGGCCCAGCGGCGACGGACTCCTTCCGTCCTCGGATCAATGCGAACTTAAACTCGGCGGTCGTCTTTGAATTTGACGGCTATCAAGGAAAAGAGACGAACTGTCTGCCAAATTCATGTGATGATTCTCACAAACAAGCCCGCGAAGACCGCCTTCCGTGAACTCCCCGTTTCCGGAGCCCAGCCGCGCCGCGACGGCGAGCCGCCGTGTCTTCGGACGATGACGCCATGACCGATTACCTGGACGCCTGGCAATGCATCGGCTGCGGGCGCGTGGAAGCGCCCCGCCCCTGCGTCGGCGTCTGCCAGGACCGTAAAGTGCGGCTGGTCGCCGCCGAGAGCTACGACGCCGCCGTCGAGCGTCTGCGCGTTGCGACGGACGCGGTCGCGCTCCTGCGCCTGCTCGCCGGCGCCCGGCCGCATGCCGAACGCTGGCGCGAGAGCTTCGAGGCGCTTCAAGCCAAGGCTCGCGCCCTCCTCGCCGACGCCGCCGATGTCGAGGAAGCGATAGCGGAGCAAGCCGCCAGCACCGGCAAAGGAGATCGAGCATGAGCGTTTCGCGATCCCACAGCCATGCGCCCACTAGCGCCCAAGCCATCCGCGCCTGGCGCGGCGCGGCGCTATGGAGCCGTGGCTTCCGACCATTCTTCCTGGGTGCGGCGGTATGGTCCGTGGTCGCGGTCGGCCTTTGGCCGTTCGTCTATTCCGGCCGTCTGGAATTGGCGAGCGCGTTCACTCCGATCGACTGGCACGCGCACGAAATGATTTTCGGCTATGTGACCGCCGTCGCCGCCGGCTTTCTCATGACCGCCGTGCCGAACTGGACCGGCCGACTGCCGGTCGCCGGCTGGCGGCTCGCGGGTCTCGCCGCCCTATGGCTGGCCGGCCGCATAGCGATGCTCGACTCCGCGCATCTGGGCCGCATCTTGGCCGCCGCCATCGATTGTTCGTTCCTTGTCGTCTTCGCAGGCCTCGTGGCGCGCGAAGTCGTCGCCGGCCGGAATTGGCGCAACGCCAAGGTCGTCGCGCTGGTCGCGGCGCTCGCCTTCGCGAATCTTGCCTTTCACATCGAGGACGCGGCCTCGGGGCTCGCGGTCTATTCTCAACGAGGCGCGTTGGCGCTCGTCGTCATGCTGATCCTTCTGGTCGGCGGGCGCGTGACGCCGAGCTTCACCAACA
>JAJYDD010000317.1 GCA_021777795.1 Pseudomonadota bacterium
CGGGGTCGTCGGTGCGCTCGGATGGCTCCGATGAGCGGGTGGCGACGGCGGTGGAGCGCGTCGTCTCGGCGACCTCGGTGCCGGTCTCGGCGGCCTCCTCCTCGTCGGCGGGTTCGGCTTCCTTCTCGCCCTCCTCGGACTCCTCGCTCTCGACGACGCTGATGCCCATCTCGCTGAGCATCGCGTTGATGTCCTCGATCTGGTCGGAGGAATTGACGTCGGAAGGCAGCACGGCGTTAAGCTCGTCCTGGGTCACCCAGCCGCGCTTCTTGGCCGTCTTGATGAGCCGTTTGACCGCGGCGTCCGACAGGTCCAGCAGCGGGCCGTCTGCGGCTTCCACGACAGGGGCTTCGCCTTCCGCTTTCGGCTCGTCGTTTCTCGCCATGCCGGCCTCTCCGTCCTACGTTCGATCTCTCGTCGCCGAGCCGTCGGGGCCAACGCCACTCCGGCCGCGAACCTCTCGGTTCGCGGCGCAATGTCGTCTGAAGGCCCCTAACCCCGCGTTAACCCAAGTTTCACAGTGGCGGCAATTCCCGCCCGCTCGCCGATCCGAACCCTTCCACCGCCGCCTCGGCGTCGCCAAGGTCGGCCAAACTCGCTTTAATATCCAACAAACGGGCGAGATTGCGTTCCGAAGGGTCGGACTCTAGGGCGGAAGCCGCCGAATTCAACTCCCTATGTAACGCCCCGCTTTTGCGTTGCAAGGCCATGCTTTGGCGCAAAACCGTCTCGACGTCGCTCAATGGGGCGTCCGCGGCGACCGACCAAGCGTTCGGCATGCGCTGCGCCGCGCTGAGGATGCGGGCGCGCTCCTCGCCGAGCCCGGCGACGCTGAGCGCCTCGCCGAGCGTTTCGGCCCTGGGATCGACGGCCAACGCGATGTCGAGCAGGCGCGAACGGAAGGCCGAAAGCTCGTGGGAGGAAAATTCGAGCGCCGCGATCTCGTCGGCCCAGTCGTCGATCAGCCTGGGATGATTCAACAGGCCCGCGAGGATGAAAAGCTCGCGCTGCGGATCCCTTCTGCGCTCGCCGAGCCGGCCCTGCGGCATCGGCACACCGGCCAGCCCCGTGCGCGGGCCGGTTTCGAATCGGCCCCGGCCCTGCCCGCGCGGCTGCGGCGCATAGGGGCGCCGGGGTTCGCGCGAAGGGGCGCCGAACAGGCCGCGCATGCGCTCCGCCATATCCTGCCCATAATGCCGGCGCAGCGATTCGTCGCCGATGGCGCCCGTCAACTCGCGCAGCCGCCGCTCCAGGCCGGCGCGCGCCTCGGGCGTGTCGAAAACCTGCTCGTCGGTCTCGCGCAGGAACAGCATGTCGGCGAATGGCCGCGACTTGGCGAGCACGGCCGCGATCGCCTCCGCCCCGCCGGTTTTGGCGAGATCGTCGGGATCCTGCCCGTCCGGCAGCAGCGCGAAGCGAAAACTCTTGCCCGGCCCGATCAGCGGCAGCGCGGTCTCGATGGCGCGGAACGCCGCCTTGCGGCCGGCCTTGTCGCCATCGAAACACAGCGTCGGCGTCTCGCACATCGTCCAGAGCAGCGCGCATTGGTCCGATGTCAGCGCCGTGCCGAGCGGCGCGACCGTATGGGGAAAACCCGCCTGCGTCATGGCGATGACGTCGACATAGCCCTCCACCGCGATCAATTCGCCCTTGTCGTGGGCGGCTTTGCGGGCGCGGTGGTGGTTGAACAGCAGCGCGCCCTTGTGGAAAAGCTCGGTCTCCGGTGAATTGAGATATTTGGCCTTCGCCCCCGGCTCCATCGCCCGGCCGCCGAAGGCCACGACCTTGCCCGAGCGGTCGTGAATCGGGAACATGACGCGGTTCTGGAAACGGTCGTAGGGCACGGCGATTCCTTCGCCGTGGACGAGCAGACCGGCGTCGATCATCTGCTCGACGTCGACGCCCTTCGCCGCCAGGGCCTCGCGCAGGCCGAATTTCTCGGCCGGCGCGAAGCCGAGCCGGAAGGCGCGCTGCGTCGCCGCGTCGATCCGCCGGTCGGCGAGATAACCGCAGGCGCGGGCGCCCTGCGGCTCGTTGAGATTGCGCTCGAACCATTCGGCGGCGAAGGCCAGCACCTCATGCAGGCTGGCCCGGACCTTCTCGCGCGCAACCGATTGCGCGTCCTGGCGCGGCATGTCGAGCCCGGCCTCGTTGGCCAGCTTCTCCACCGCCTCCGGGAACGAAAGCCCCTCGACCTCCATCAGAAAGGTGAAGACGTCGCCGCTGCGCCCTGAGGAAAAATCGTGGAAGAACTGTTTTTGGTCGTTGACGTAAAAGGAGGGCGTCTTCTCCGCGTTGAACGGCGACAGGCCGCGCCATTCCCGCCCCTGCCGCTTCAGCTTGACGCGCTGACCGATGACCTGCGACGCGGGCAGCCGAGCCTTGATCTCGTCCAGAAATTCGGGCGGAAATTTCATGGCCCTGAAATCGTGAGCGCGGGCGCGGGATGCAAGCGTTAATCTCGCGCGCTCCCCGTTGTCCACAGGGGCGCGTCGCCGAAAGGAGAGGAGCGCGCTTGGGCGCGGCTCCGCGCGCCGTGCAGAGGCCGCCTCCGGTCCTCGCCGTCGCTCCGGCAAGAAAGCGCTTGCCCTGGCGAAAGCGCTTGCACTCGGACGCGGCTTCGCCCAAATCCCCGCGCGATCCGAGGTGAACCCATGCCGAGCCCGTTCGACGATATCCGCGCCCTGCTCTCCAACATGCCAAGCGTCGACGACAAATCCCTCGCCGCCGCCCGCGAGCGCCAGACGCAACTCACCAAGCCCGCAGGCTCGCTCGGCCGGCTGGAGGAGATCGCCGAGTTCATGGCCGCCTGGCAAGGCGGGCCGCCGCATGTCGACAATCCCCTGGTCGCCGTGTTCGCCGGCAATCACGGCGTCGTCGCGCAGGGCGTGTCGTCGTTTCCCGCGTCCGTCACCGAGGCGATGGTCGCCAATTTCCAGGCGGGCGGGGCCGCCATCAACCAGATCTGCAAGACTTTCGACATCTCGCTGAAAGTCTACGAGCTGGCGCTGTCGCATCCGACCGGCGACATAACCCGCGAGCCGGCGATGGACGAGCGCGGCTGCGCGGCGACGATGGCCTTCGGCATGGAGGCCCTCGCCGGCGCCCCGGACCTGCTGTGCCTGGGCGAAATGGGCATCGGCAACACCACGATCGCGGCGGCGATCTATTGCGCGCTGTTCGGCGGCGAGCCCGAGGATTGGGTCGGACGCGGCACGGGCGTCGATGACGAAGGCCTCAAGCGCAAGGCCGAGGCGGTGCGCGCGGCGCTGGCGCGCCACCAGTACGGGCTCGATGATCCCTTGGAGGTGTTGCGCCGGCTCGGCGGGCGCGAAATCGCGGCGATGGCCGGGGCGATCCTGGGCGCGCGGCATCAGCGCGTGCCGGTGCTGCTCGACGGCTTCGTGGTCTGCGCGGCCGCCGCCGTGCTGCACGCGCTCGATCCGACCGCGCTCGACCATTGCCTGGCGGGCCATGTCTCGGCCGAAAACGCCCATGCGCGGGCGTTGCGCGAGATCAACAAGGCGCCGCTGCTGAGCCTGGGGATGCGGCTGGGCGAAGGCTCCGGCGCGGGACTTGCAGTCGGGCTCGTCAAGGCGGCGGTTGCCTGCCACAATGGCATGGCGACCTTCGCCGAGGCGGGCGTCGCCGGCAAGGAGGGCTGAACGCCCACTTTAGGGAGAAGCGCATGCGAAGGTTGCTGGTTCTGGCCGCCTGCCTCGCCGCCATAGGCGGTGCGCGGGCCGATACGATCATCGACGATTGGGCGAAAGTGCAGACCCCGCCGCCGCCGGAGGTGAAACCGGTCGCCGTCGATCCCAAGACAGACGCGCTGCTACTGCTCGATTTCAACGGCTTCGACGCCGCCACCAGCGGACCCTGCAACAAAGCGCTGCGCCCGCGTTGCCTCGCCTCGCTGCCGAAAGTGAAGGCGGCCCTGGATGCGGCGCGCGCGCACCATGTGTTGGTGGTCTATAGCGAGACGCCGAAGACCAAGCCCCTCGACATCTGGCCCGACGTGGCGCCGCTGGGCGGCGATCCAATCGTGCGCTCCGGCCCGGACAAGTTCATCGGCACGGACCTGCGCACTCTGCTGGAAAGCAAGGGCATCAAGCGCATCATCGTCACCGGCACAGCCGCCGAGGGCGCGGTGCTCTACACCGCCTCGGACGCGGCCTTGCACGGCATGAGCGTCGTCATCCCCGTCGACGGCATGTCCTCCAGCACGCTTTACGCCGAACAATATGTCGCCTGGAACATGACCCATGCGCCCTGGATCGGCCAGAAGACCGCGCTGACCACGCTGGAGGGGCTGAAGTTCTGAGCGAAGCGCGAATGCGCTCAGGCGCGCCTCGCGCCGGCGTCGGCGAGCGCGAGCGCGACGATCCCAACGGCGTAGGCGACCAGATTCCAGGCTGAGAAGAAGCGTCCCAACAACAGCTTGCCGGCGAGGGTGCGCCGGAACGCGTCGAGCCCCGGCTCATGCAGGAGGCGCGAGCCCTCGACGCCCGCCGCGATGACGAGAGCGACCATCGCGGCGCTGGCGATCGAAGCGCGCGGTCGGATCGTCCGCAGGACGGCGTAGACCATCGCGCCCCACAGCGCGGAGCCCGCATATTTGGCCACCGGCCAAGGCAGGCCAAGCCGGGGCCAGCGGCAGAGCAGCCCCGCGCCGACGATGACGACAGCGACGGCGCCATAGGCGAGCCGCTCACCGGCCCGGCTCGTCGCGGCGCCGGCGGGCGCCTTCACATGCCGCCGAGATATTCGGCGACCGAGAAGATGTCCTTATCGCCGCGTCCGCACATATTCATCACCATCAGATGGTCGCGCGGCTTCTTGGGCGCCAGTTCCATCACCTTGGCCAGCGCGTGCGCGGGCTCCAGCGCGGGGATGATGCCCTCCAGCTTCGAGCAGAGTTGGAAAGCCTCCAGCGCCTCCTTGTCGGTGGCCGAGAGATAGGTCACCCGCCCGCTCTCCTTCAGCCAGGCGTGCTCGGGGCCGATGCCGGGATAATCGAGACCGGCGGAGATCGAATGGCCCTCGTTGATCTGCCCGTCCTCGTTCATCAAGAGATAGGTGCGGTTGCCATGCAGCACGCCGGGGCGCCCGCCGGCGAGCGAGGCCGCATGGCCATCCGGCACGTCGAGCCCGTGGCCGGCGGCCTCGACGCCGAAAATCTCGACGCTTTCATCGTCGAGGAACGGGTGGAACAGGC
>JAJYDD010000318.1 GCA_021777795.1 Pseudomonadota bacterium
GCCAGTCTATGGCTGCACCACGGCGGGCGAACTCGGCCCGGAAGGCATGTCGGAAGGCGGCGCGGTCGCCATCGCCTTCCGGGCAGGCGATTTCGCGGTCGTCGCCAAGCCGATCGAGAACGTCGACGCCTCGACGTTGGAGGGGCTGCGCCACGACATCGCCGGCGCGCGCGCCGAGTTGCAGGCGCTGGAGGGGGCCGGGCGCAACCGTTTCGCGCTGCTGCTGGTCGACGGCCTCTGTCTCAACGAGGAGGCGCTGATCTCCGCCATCGGCGCCGGGCTCGACGAGATCCAGACCGTCGGCGGCTCCGCCGGGGACGGCATGAATTTCGGCGCGACCTCGGTGGTGTTCGACGGCCGCGCCGGCGTCAACAGCGCCGTCTTGATGCTGTTCGCCACCGATCTCGCGGTGCGCCCGTTCAAGTGCAACAGCTTCGCGCCGACCTCGGTCAAGCTGGTGGTCACCGAGGCCGACATCGAGCGGCGCATCGTGCGCGAACTCAACGCCGAGCCGGCGGCGCGCGAATATGCACGCACCATCGGCGTCAGCGAGGCCGATCTCAACGCCTATGTGTTCGCCGCCCATCCCGTCATCGTGCGCGTCGGCGGCGATTATTACGCCCGCTCGATCCAGCGCGCCCATCCCGACGGCTCGCTGACCTTCTTCTGCGCCATCGACGAGGGCCTCGTTTTGACCGCGGCCGGGCGGCTCGACACGCTGGGCGTCGTCGAGCAGATGTTCGCCGACACCGAGCGTGAGCTGGGCGAAGTGGCGGCCTATATCGGCTTCGACTGCTTGCATCGCCGGCTTGACGCCGAGCAGCGCCAGATCTTCCGCGACCTCGAAGATCTCTACCGGCGCCATCGCGTCGTCGGTTTCAACACCTATGGCGAGCAGTTCGCCTCCATGCACCTCAACCAGACATTCTCCGGCGTCGCCATCGGAAGGCGGCCGAGATGAGCGAGGACGAGATCGAAAGGCTCCAAGCCGAGAACATCAAGCTGAGGAAGATCAACGCGGCGCTGATGTCGCGCGTCGAGCGCGCGATGGACCAGCCCAGCAACGCCTTCGGCCTTTTCGAGGTGGCGATCACGCTCGACAAGACGGTGCGCCGTCGCACCGCCGAATTGCAGGCCGCGTTGCGCTCGGTCGAAGGCGCCAACGAGGCGCTGACCAAGGCCAAGGCGCAGGCCGAGCAGGCCAGCGCCTTCAAGTCGAGCTTTCTGGCCTTCGTCAGCCACGACCTTTTGCAGCCGCTGAACGCCGCCAGGCTCAATTTGTCGACGCTGACCGAAGCCGCGCCCAGCGCCGAGGTCAACCGTTTCGCCCGCCAGATCGACCTCGCGCTGACCAGCCTGGAAGACCTCATCCGCACTTTGCTCGACATGTCCAAGCTCGACGCCGGGGCGATGCGGCCGGAGATGGCGAGCGTCGCGCTGGAGCGGATTCTCGCTCCGCTCAGGGCCGAGTTCGCCCCCATCGCCTCAGCGCGCGGGCTGAAGCTGACGATTCGGCCGAGCCCCGCCCACGTGCGCACCGATCCGCTGCTGCTCAAGCGCATCCTGCAAAACCTCATCAACAACGCGCTGCGCTACACCCGGCGCGGCGGCGTGCTGGTGGGCGCGCGCATGCGGGGCGAGGCGATCCGCGTGGAGATCCGCGACACGGGGCCCGGCATCCCGCCCGACCGGCGCGAGGCGATCTTCGAGGAATTCCAGCGCGAGGGCGGGCCGGGGGACGGCGGCTTCGGGCTCGGGCTGTCGATCGTGCGCCGGCTTTCGCAGGCGCTCGACCATCGCATCGACCTCGTCTCGCGCCTCGGCGCCGGCTCGACCTTCGCCATCGAACTGCCGGCGGCGCAGACGGCGGAAATCGTATCGCCGCCGGCTAGCGTAGCGCTGCCGTCCAGCCTCGGCGGCGTGCAGGGCGCGGACATCCTGGTGATCGAGAACGGGCGCCCGGTCGCTATGGCGATGCAGTCGCTGCTGGAGCGCTGGGGCTGCCGCGTCCAAGTTGCAGCTTCCCCCGGCGAGGCGCGCGCGGCGGCCGAGCGCGACGCGCCCGATCTCGTCATCGCCGATTATCACCTCGACGACGGCGCGCTTGGGTTCGACGCCATCGACGCGGTGCAGCGCCAGATCGGCGGCGTCGTTCCCGCCTGCATCGTCACCGCCGACCCTTCGCCCGCCGTGACGGCGGCGGCGACGGCGCGCGGGCTGGAGATTTTGCGCAAACCCGTCAAGCCGGCGCAACTGCGCTCGCTGATGGCTTATCTGTTGGCCTGAGTTGGCGCGTCGGCGCCGCGCAGCGCCGTGAAATCCACCTTCGACACTTCGATCACCGCGCGCGTGCGCGTGAACACTTCGAGCTTGCGCAGGATCTCGGAGACATGCGCCTTCACCGTCGTTTCGGCGAGTTTCAGCTCATAGGCGATCTGTTTGTTCTGAAGGCCGGACTTGACGCGTTCGAGCACCAGCAATTGCTGCGGCGTCAACCGGCGCAGCCTGTTGAGGATCTGGGCCTGCTCGGTCTGCGGCGCCGCGCCGGCGAACCGCGCGCGCATCTGCGGGGGGATGTAGACGGCGCCGCTGAGCGCTTCGCAGATCGCGTCCGAAAGCTCCTGGCGCGATGTCGATTTCGGGATGTAGCCGGCGATGCCGAGCGAGAGCGCCTCGGCCACCAACTCCGGCTCCTCGTGGCCGGAGACGACGACGACGGGGAGCTTTGGATGCGCGGAGCGAAAGCGAATGAGGCCGGAAAAACCGGTTGTGCCGGGCAGCGACAGATCGAGCAACGCCAGATCGAGATCGCGATGGGCGTCGGCGACGTCGATGGCGCCTTCGATCGAGGTCGCCTCGAACACTTCGGCCTCGGGATGCGCGATCCGCACCGCGCTTTGCAGCGCCTCGCGGAACAGCGGGTGATCGTCGACGATAAGAAATCTGGTCATGAGAGCATTTGCCGGATCTGATGTCATGACATAGCGCCAATCGCGCCGTTTGAAGAGCCCTCGGCGCCCCGCTCTGCGACAAATGAACTGCTTGCGCATGACAAGCGCGAAAGAACAAGAGGTCCTACGCTATAGTCAAAAAGATATAACGAGTGCTATAACTTATCTCTATATCCTCCTACAACGCCGTTGACGGCGCCAAAGTATTAGAGGACTCTGCAAACACGGCTGCGGCGGCATAACGCCGCGACGCCGAACGGGCGGCAATTGGGGCCGTCTGTTCGTTCGAACGGTCGGGCGCGCGCCAAGCGCGTCGGCCAGAGGGAGGGAACATGCCCGAGTTGATTATCAACGGCCACAAGATGGCCGTGGACGCGGACAAGAGCACGCCGCTGCTCTGGATCATCCGCGAAAACCTGAACATGACCGGCACCAAATTCGGCTGCGGCGCGGGCCTCTGCGGCGCCTGCACCGTGCATCTGGACGGCGTCGCTGTGCGCTCTTGCCAGACCTCGCTTTCCGATGCGGTCGGCAAGAAGATCACCACCATCGAGGGTCTGTCGGAACATTCCGATCACCCGCTGCAAAAGGCCTGGATCGCCGAGCAGGTGCCGCAATGCGGCTATTGCCAGTCCGGCCAGATCATGCAGGCGGCTTCGCTGCTCTCGCACAACCCCGCGCCGACGCGCGAGGAAATCATCGAGGCCATGAACGGCAATCTGTGCCGCTGCATGACCTATCCGCGCATCGTCAAGGCGATCGAACGCGCCGCCAACGACCTGCGCGCGTCCAACGACACCGCCGGGAGGAAGGCATGACCAAACACGAGAACATCGGCGCCGGCCTCCAGGTTTCGCGGCGCGCGTTCCTGGTCGGCGCGAGCGCGGCGGGCGTCGTCGTCGGCCTCGGCCTGTCCGAAGCCGCCTTCGCTGCGCAGCCCTATGCGCCCACCATCTGGTATTCCATCGGCGACGACGGACTCGTCACCGTCAATGTCGGCAAGGCCGATATGGGCCAGCACATCGCCTCGACGATGGCCCAGATCGTCGCCGAGGAACTCGGCGCCTCGTGGAGCCACATGCGCGTCAACCTGATCGGCAACGATCCCCGCTACAACGACCCCGTGCTGGGCGCGATCATTACCGGCGGCTCCTGGTCGACGATGATGAACTTCGACACCATGAGCCGCGCCGGCGCGGCCGGACGCATGGCGATGGTCGAGGCGGGCGCCAGCATGTTGGGCGCCAAGCTCGAGGATTGCCAGACGTTCGAATCGCGCGTCGTCGCCAAGGGCGGCAAGTCGGCGTCGTTCGCCGACATCGTGAAATCGGGCAAGTTGACGCGCGCGTTCAGCGCCGACGACCTCAAGAAGATCGTGCTGAAAGCGCCCGATCAACGCACCTTGCTCGGCCGCGACGCGCCGCAGATCGACATCCCGTTCAAGGTCAATGGCACGGCCAAATACGGCATCGACACGCATATCGACGGCATGGTCTACGGCCGCATGATAACGCCGCCGACCCGCTACGGCGCGACGGTGAAAAGCGTCAACGATTCCGCCGCCAAGGCTCAGGTGAAGGGCTATATGCAGGCGGTGGTCGTCAACGATCCCACCAAGACCACGACCGGCTGGGTGGTTGTCGTCGCCAAGACCTATGGCGAGGCGATCCGCGCCGCCGATCTCATCAAAGTCGATTACGATCCCGGCCCTTATAAGGACGTGAGCAGCGAATCGATCCTGGCCGAAGCCAAACGCTTGCAGGCCAAGCCGGACGCGGGTGTCTTTTATGTCAAGGACGGCGACGCCTCCGGCGCGCTCTCCAAGGCGGCCAAGGTCATCGAGGCGGAATATACTTCCGGAATCGCGGTTCACGCGCCGATGGAGCCGATGAACGCCACGGCCGAAATCAAGGACGGCAAGCTGCATCTTTATTCGGGCAACCAGTTCATGACCCGCTCCACCGCGATTGCGGCGGCGGTGGTCGGCATGAAGCCGGAAGATGTGGTGATCCATCAGGCGTGGCTGGGCGGCGGCTTCGGGCGCCGGCTCGATTCCGACATGATGATCCCCGCGGCCGTCGCGGCCAAGGCGGTCGGCAAGCCCGTCAAGGTCATCTACAGCCGCGAGCACGACATCAAGATGGATTTCAGCCGCCCGCTGACCTACCAGAAGCTGCGCGCCGGCGTCGATGAACATGGCGAGTTGGTGGCGGTCGATCATGATCTGGTCTCCGCCTGGCCAACCGCGCGTTGGGGCA
>JAJYDD010000319.1 GCA_021777795.1 Pseudomonadota bacterium
CGCCGCCCCGCCGCGTGCAACCGCAGGTCGTCGCGCCCAAGCCGATGCTGCCGACGCCGCGCCCGACGCGCGGCGCCGAGCCGCGCCAGCGCGGTCGCCTGACCGTCACCACCGCGACCTCGGCCGAGGAGGAGCGCACGCGATCCGTGGCGGCTTTCCGCCGCCGCACCCAGCGCCTGAAGGGCCACGGCCAGTCGGCCAACAAGGAGAAGATCGCGCGCGAAATCGTGCTGCCTGAGATGATTACCATCCAGGAACTGGCCAACCGCATGTCGGAGCGCGCCGTCGACGTCATCAAGGTACTGATGCGTCAGGGCAAAATGGTCACGTTGACCGACTCGCTCGACGCCGACACCGCCCAGATCATCGCCGAGGACATGGGCCACACGGTCAAGCGCGTCTCGGATTCCGATGTCGAGGAAGGCCTGTACGAGAACCCGGAGGAACTCGGCGACGCCTTGCCGCGTCCGCCTGTCGTCACCATCATGGGCCACGTCGATCATGGCAAGACGTCGCTGCTCGACGCGATTCGCAACGCCAGGGTGGTCGAGGGCGAGGCCGGCGGCATCACCCAGCACATCGGCGCCTATCAGGTCACCGCCCCCGGCGGCGAGCAGATCACCTTCATCGACACGCCCGGCCACGCCGCCTTCACGGCTATGCGCGCCCGCGGCGCCAAGGTGACCGACATCGTGGTGCTGGTGGTGGCCGCCGACGACGGCGTGATGCCGCAGACGATCGAGGCGATCAAACACGCCAAGGCCGCCGGCGCGCCGATCATCGTCGCCATCAACAAGATCGACAAGCCCGACGCCAACCCGCAGCGCGTGATGCAGGAATTGCTGCAATACGACGTGCAGACGGAGGAATTCGGCGGCGAAACGCTGGCCGTGCCGGTGTCGGCGCTCAAGCGCACCAACCTCGACAAGCTGCTTGAGGCGATCGCGTTGCAGGCCGAGTTGCTCGATCTGGCCGCTGATCCCAACCGCAACGCCGAGGGCACGGTGATCGAGGCGCGGCTCGACCGCGGCCGCGGCCCGGTGGCGACCGTGCTGGTGCAGCGTGGCACGCTTCGCGTTGGCGCGATCGTCGTCGCCGGCTCGGTCTGGGGCCGAGTGCGCGCGCTCATCAACGACAAGGGCGAGAGCGTGCCCGAGGCCGCGCCCTCGACCCCGGTAGAGGTTCTAGGTTTTTCGGCGGCGCCCGACGCCGGAGACCGCGTCGCCGCTGTCGAGAGCGAAGCCCGCGCCCGCGAAATCACCGAATATCGCGAGCGGCAGCGGCGCGAGAAACTGGCGGCCAAGGGCGCCGGCGTCGCCCGCACCTCGCTCAGCGACATGCTGTCCAACATGAAGACGGTCGGCCGCAAGGAAATGCCGATCGTCATCAAGGGCGACGTGCAAGGCTCGCTGGAGGCGATCGTCACGGCGTTGGAGGCGCTCGGCAACGAGGAAGTCGGGGCGCGCATCCTGCACGGCGGCGTCGGCGGCATCACCGAATCGGATGTGACTCTGGCGGTCGCTTCGAAGGCGGTCATCATCGGCTTCAACGTGCGCGCCCACAAGGAAGCGCGCGAGTTGGCCGAGGCGCAGGGCGTCGAGATCCGCTATTACAACATCATCTACAACCTCGTGGATGACGTGAAGGCGGCGATGTCGGGCATGCTGCCGCCGACGTTGCGCGAGACCATGCTGGGCAACGCGCAGATCCTGGAGATTTTCTCTATCTCCAAGGTCGGCCAGGTCGCGGGCTGCCGCGTCACCGACGGGGTCGTGCAGCGCGGCGCGCATGTGCGACTCATCCGCGACAATGTCGTGGTGCACGAGGGCAAGCTGTCGACGCTTAAGCGCTTCAAGGACGAAGTGCCGATCGTCCAGGCTGGCCAGGAATGCGGCATGGCCTTCGAGAACTACGAGAAGATGCAAAAGGGCGACGTCATCGAGTGCTACAACGTCGAGGAGATTCGCCGCACGCTCTGAGGGCGTGAGGCGAGGAGGCAGCCATGCACGCGATCACCAGCGCGGCGGAAGGTTTCGACCGCCGCGCTTTCACGGTCAGCGAAGTCCCGCGCAGGGGCCGCGCTTTGCCAGAGACTATCCGGATGGGTTTGGAGTCGGCCCTCTATCCGAGCGACGATGGTTTCGCAGAAGTCGCCTCTTCGAGCCTTGCCGATGACCGCCGCTTCAAGGCGGAGCGGTACGCAAAGCGCGGGATTCAGGACTATTGGGTGGTCGGCGCCCACGCGCGCACGACCTACCAGTTCACTGGCCCTCACGGCGAAAGCTGGCGCCGGCGAACCGAGCGCGGGCCGGACGATGTCCTGACCTACGCCGAATTGCCCGGTTTCTCGATCCGGCTTTCCGATACCTGAACCGGCGTTTCCCTTCCGAAAGTTTCCCATGTCCCGCATCGCCCCGAAATCCGGCGCGCCGTCGCATCGTTCGGAGCGCGTCGCCGAGCAGATTCGCCACGCACTATCCGATGTTCTCGCGCGCGGCGAGGTTGTGGATCCCGTGTTGCAACGTCAGGTCGTCACCATCGCGGGCGTGCGCATGTCGCCGGATCTGAAGCTCGCCACCGTCGCTTTCCTGCCGCTCGGCGGACGCGAATCGGCGCAGACGCTCACCGCCTTGCAGACGCACCGCAAGGCGCTGCGCACGCTCGTCGCGCATCGTGTCAATCTCAAATACGCGCCGGAACTGCGCTTCGTCCTCGACGAGAGCTTCGACGTTCAGGCCCGCATGGATGCGCTGTTGCGCAGCCCGCAAGTGGCGCGCGATTTGGCGCCCGAATCCGAAAATAACGAGGAATCTAAGTGAATAGCGATACGACCGCCGTCGCGGCGAGGCCGCCCCGCGAGCCGCAGCGCCGCATCAAGCGCGCCGAGATCAACGGCTGGATCAATCTCGACAAGCCCGTCGGGATCACCTCGACCCAGGCGGTCGGGCGGCTGAAGTTTTTGTTCAACGCCAAGAAGGCGGGCCACGCCGGCACGCTCGATCCGCTGGCCTCGGGCGTGCTGCCGGTCGCTTTCGGAGAGGCGACCAAGACCGTCGCCGTGGTGCAGGAAGGCATGAAATCCTACCGTTTCGCGGTCAAATGGGGCGTCGAGACCGACACCGACGACGCCGAGGGCAAGGCGATTGCGCAATCCGAACTGCGCCCGACCCCGGAGGCTATCGTGGCGGCGCTGCCGCCTTTCATCGGCGCCATCATGCAGACGCCGCCGATGTTTTCGGCGATCAAGATTGCGGGTGAGCGCGCCTATGATCTGGCCCGCGATGGCGCCGCCTTCGAGATCGCGGCGCGCGAAATCGTCGTGCATCGGCTGGAACTCGTCGAGCACAACGGGGACGAATCGACCTTCGAGGCCGAATGCGGCAAGGGCGCCTATGTGCGCGCCATCGCCCGTGATCTCGGCCGTGCGCTCGGCTGCTTCGGCCATGTCTCGCTGCTGCGGCGCACGCGCGTCGGGCCGTTCGAGGCCGTTCGCGGGGTGACGTTCGAACAATTGGAGGCTGGCGGCGAGGCGCTCGCGGCGGCGTTGCTCAGCGTCGAGGCGGGGCTATCGGAGATGCCGCGGGTGGCGATCGACCGCAACGGCGCGGCGACGCTGCGGCGCGGCCAGCGGCTGCTGCTGCGCGGTTCGGCGGCGCCCGACGAGGGGCCGGCCTACGCCTCGTGTTTCGGCTCGCCCGTCGCTGTCGGCGTGGTCGAGAACGGCGAGTTCGTCTCGACCCGTGTGTTCAATCTGGCTTGAGGCGGCCGAATCCGGCCATGAACGCGAGGCGGCATGGCCGAAATTCTGTACGGTCTTGAAATCACAGCGATCTTTGCGTTGTCGCTGGTCTGTTCATGTCTGGGCCTGGCGGCTCTGGGCCTATTCGCCTTCGATCTGACGAAGATGTTGCGCGGCGACGTCTTCAATGTTCCCTCGGGGGACGATGCCCGCCCTTTTGGGATCTGGCGGCGCGGGCAGTTCAAGAGCGTCGGCCGAGGGCTTGCCGCGTTGGCGGCCTCGGCGTTCCTGTTTTGGCTGTCTTACACCTTGGCCCGCTGGGCGATTTGGCCCGCTCGCTGACGGCAACCCGCCAGCGCCCGCGCTGGCGGTCGCTCTACTTCCAACCCGCCAGCGCCTGCGCGGGCGGTCGCTTTACTTCCAAGCCGCCAGCGCCTGCGCCACGATCTTCTCGCCGTCGGCGCCTTTCTCGAAAGTCAGCTTGGCGATGCGGTCGTCGTCGAGTTGCATCGGAAAATCGAACCAACTGCGGTCGGCGATCTCCTGGGTGTTGTGGGCGACGTCGGCCGCGTCGCGGTTTAGGCCGACCAGGAAGTAATTGTCGCTGATCTTGACGCGCACACCGGTCAGCGCGTCGGCGGCGGGCGGTTCGTCGCGGCGCATCAAGGGCAGGGCGATGTCCTTGACGCCCTTGATCGGCGAGCCGGGATCGAAGGTCACGCGCAGGTCGATCGTGTGCGAGGCCGGCAGGCTGGCGTCGAAATTCTTGCGCATAATCATCGAGGCGTGCAGCTTCAGATCGGGAATGTCGATCTCCGCCTTGACGCCGATGCCGGCCGGCTGGCCGGGCGGCGCCGGCACGATCGACCAGACTGCTGTGCCGACGCTGATCGCGGGCTTGGAGGCGTTGGCGACGGTCGCCACCAGCATCGCGGCGCGGCTGGCGATCGGCACGCTCGCCGCAGGCGGGGGCGCCGTATTGGCCGTCGGCGCGGCGACGGGAGTCGGCAAAGCGCTCGGCGCCGGGGCGCTGGGGCTAACCACCGGGGTTGGCGCAGCGGCGACGGTCGGCGCAGGGCTGGCGGGCGCGGGAGTGGCCGGGGCTGGCGTGGCGGCGGGCGCCGGCGGGGCCGCGCTGGCTTGCGCGGTTGGCGCGGCGCTCGGCGTCGGGGCGGGCTCGCCCACCCGGCGCGCCGATTTCCCGCCCGTATCCGTCGCCACGGCGGCGGGTTTGTCGACAGGCGCCGGCACAGAGAGATCCCGCAAGGCGGGCCGCATCAGGACCGCCGCAACGGCGATAGCGCCCGCGAAGCCGACGGCGATCGCTCCGCCAACCCACAGCCAAGTGGAACTGCGCCGACGGCCGCCATCGGCCAGGATCGGCCGCGCCGGCTCGCGCTCGTAGCGGCTCGCGGCGCCGCCGAGCGGCGGGGCGGCGGCCTCCGCTGC
>JAJYDD010000320.1 GCA_021777795.1 Pseudomonadota bacterium
TCAACCCGATCTTGAGGGCTCGGGCGCGGGCGACTTCGCCCGTTCGGCTTCGCGCAGCACGCGGCGCAGCAGCTTGCCGGTCGTCGTCGTCGGCAGAGAGGCGACGAAGGCGATCTCGCGCGGAACTTCGTGCTTGGCGAGACGCTGGCGCACGCAATCGCGGATGTTCTCGACGAGATCGGCGTCCGGCGCGACGCCGTCGCGCAGCACCACGAAAGCCTTGATCGCCTCGGTGCGAACGGGGTCGGGCACGCCGACGACCGCTGACAACAGCACGGCGGGATGGCGGGCCAGCGCATCCTCGATTTCCGTCGGCCCGATCCGGTAGCCGGAACTGGTGATGATGTCGTCGGAGCGGCCGTGGAACCAGAGATAGCCGTCCTCGTCGCAATGGCCGAGATCGCCGGTGAGCAGCCAACCGTCGGCGTATTTGGCGCGCGTCGCCTCCGGGTTGTTCCAATAGCCCAGCATCATCACGGGATCGGGGCTCTTGAAGGCGATGTGGCCTTCGACGCCGACGGGCGTCGGCTGGCCCTCGTCATCGACGATGCCCGCGATGTGTCCCGGCGCCGGGCGACCAATCGAGCCATATTTGACCGGCATGATGGCGGCGCAGCAACCGGTGACCATGTTGCATTCGGTCTGGCCGAACACTTCGTTGATGGGAATGTGCAGGCTCTCGGCCGCCCATTCGTGCAACTCGACGCCGACCGCCTCGCCGCCCGACATCACCGAGCGCAGATCGAGGCCGAACCGGCCGACCGGGTCTTTCACTTGCCGCATCATGCGCAGCATCGTCGGCGTCAGCAGCGACGTGCGCACGCGATGGCGCCCCATGATCGCGAAAGCCTGCTCGGGATCGAAGCGCGGGCTGCGAAACGTCACCACCGGCACGCCGTGGAACCAGGACGGCATCAGCACGTCCATCAACCCGGCCAGCCACGCCCAATCGGCGGGCGACCACATGCAGTCGCCGGGCTGCGGGAAAAAATCGAGGCCCATTTCGACGCCGGGCAAATGGCCGAGCATCGAGCGATGCGCCTGCAAGGCGCCTTTCGGGTTTCCGGTCGTGCCGGAGGTGAAGTTGAGAAAGGCGGGATCGTCGGCGGCGGTGTCGACATTGGTGAAGTTGTCGCGCGCGCCGGCGAGCGCATCCTCCAACGAAGCCGCCCCGGCCCCGCGTCCATCGACCAGGAACACATGCTCCAGCGAGGGCGCCGTCTGTCGCGCCTCGGCGACGACGGGCAGATGCGCGAGATCGGTGAGAACAACGCGCACGCTGGCGACGTTGAGCCGATAGGCGATGGCGTCGGCGCCAAACAAGGTCGAAGCCGGGGAGGAGACAAGCCCGGCCTTCCAGCAGGCGACGTGACCGATGGCGGCCCAGGGATGCTGGCCCAGCATCAGCATCACCCGGTCGCCCTTGACGAGGCCGAGGCCGCGCAACAGGTTCGCCAGCCGATTGGCGCGCCGCTGCACCTCGCGGAACGAGATGCGCTGAACCTCCCCGTCGTTGTCCTCGACGATCAATGCGATCTTGTCGGGATCGTCGGCGTGTTTGTCGCAGACATCGGCGGCGATGTTGTAGCGCGCCGGAATGTTCCAGCGAAACGACGCATAGAGTTGCTCGTAAGCAGGCATGGCCTCAGCTCCGAATGTTGCGCCCCGGCGACATCAGCCGCCGCGCCAATGCGTGACGATGCACCTCGGAGGGGCCGTCGTAGATGCGGAACGGCCGGATGTCGCGATAGATGCGCTCAACCACGGTGTCTCGCGTTATGCCGATCGAGCCGAGGATTTGCAGGCTGCGGTCCACCACGCGGCTCAGCGCCTCCGAGCAGAACACTTTCGTCATGCTGGTTTCGTCGCGCGCCTGTTCGTGCTGGTCGAGCAACCATGCCGCCTGCCAGACCGCGAGGCGCGACAGATGCAGGTCGATTGCGTTGTCAGCCAGCATGAAGCCGACGCCCTGATGCTCGCCGAGCGTCTTGCCGAAGGAATGACGCTTGCCGGCGTGCTCAACTGCGATGGCGTGGCAGCGCTTGGCGGCGCCGAGCCAGCGCATGCAATGGGTCAGCCGCGCCGGGCCGAGCCGCACCTGCGCGTTGCGAAAGCCCTGGCCGATCTGGCCGAGCACGCGATCCGGCGCCACGCGCACTTCGTTGAACGACACCTCGGCGTGGCCGCCGGGCGAATTGGCGTCGATAGTGTCGAGCATCCGGTCGATTCTGAAGCCGGGCGCGTCCATATCGACGAGGAACATCGTCGCGCCGAGATCGGCGCCTTGCGGGTCGAGCGTGCGCGCCATCACGATGTTGAGCGCGGCGCCCGGCGCGCCGGTAATCATATATTTGCGGCCCGAAATGCGGAAACCCTCGCCATCCCGCCGGGCGACGGTTTGCAACAACGAGGGATCGGCGCCGGCGCCGTCGGTCGCGGTCTCCGTCATCGAGAACACGGTGCGAATCTCGCCGCGCACGAGGGGCCCAAGCCAGCGTTGCTTCTGCGCCGGCGTGCCGACGACGTTGAGCAAATTCACATTGCCCTCGTCCGGCGCCTGAATGTTGAGCGCCAGCGGCCCGAGGGTGGACCAACCGGCGGCCTCGAACACGACCGCCATGCCGCGATGGTCGAGGCCGAGCCCGCCATATTCCCTGGGGCCGTGCGGTGACAGCAGCCCCGCGTCGCGCGCGAGAGTCAGGAGGTGCTGGCGCAGCGGCTCCGAGGCGCCGTGCGGGCCCTGTCGCGGGTCGTCCTCAAGCGGTACGATCTTCTCGCGGATGAAGACATCGACGCGGGCCGCCAGTTCGGCGACATCGTCAGGGATGGCGAAATCAATCATCGGGGGTTCCCTGCGAGGCGCTGCGCCGCCTCGGCGAGTTCGAGGCCGCGGCCGAACAGATAAGATATGGAAGGGGCGAAACGCTCCCACAGCGGATCGACGCGCTTTCCGGTGCGATGCAGTTTCACGTTGAGGCAGGCGATGGCGCCCAGCCGATAATGCGCCAAAGCCTGATGCCATTCGAGATCGCGCCAGGCTGGCCCGCCCGCCTGCCGATAGGCGGAGACGATCTCGTCGGCGCCGACGGGCGCGACCGGGCGCCAGTCCGCGGCCCAGGCTTTCGGGTCCGACATCATCAACAACCAGCCGACGTCGAGCGCCTGCGAGCCGATGGCGGCCAATTCCCAATCAATCAGGCCGCGCGCCCGGCCGTCCTCGTAAAGCACGTTGCCGGGCTGAAAATCGCCGTGGACGATCCCGATGGAAATATCGTCCGGCGCGCAGGCGGCGAGCTTCACGCCGAGTTCGGCGCCGGCCGCCAACCAATCTGGGTCTTGCGCGTGGCGCAGCACGGGCGGCCAACGCTCGAACTCATCGCGCAAAGGCTTGGCCGTCTCCCAATCCGGCAGGCAAGTTCGCCAGTCGATGCGGTGCAATTGCGCGAGCAGGCGGGCCGCCTCCAACCAGAGCGTCCGCAAGGCTTCGTTGGTCCTCGCAAAGGAAGAATGCGGCTCCCAGACGACGAACACCCGGCCGGGCAGGCGCTCCATGATGATGAAGGGGCTGCCGAGCAGCGCCTCGTCCGGCGACGCCCAGGGCACGCTGGGCACAGGCAAACCGGCGCGCTTGAGCGCGCGCAGCAACGGCGCCTGCCGGTAGACATCGGTATTGCCGCGCCGCGCCACGTTGCCGGGCGCCAGCTTGAGGACATAGCCAAGCCGGTCGGGGCCCACGACATCGAACCCGAAGGTCAGCCCCGCATGGCCCTCTTCCATCGCGGCGAAGTTTTCGACGCGCGCGCCTTCTCCGCATTCCCGCGCGATCAACGCGCCCAGGCGGGTCTGCACGTCAGGCCCGGACTCCGCCGCCATTTCCTCGCCTTGGGTTAGGGGCGCGTCTTGCCGCGCGCCCCGCTTTGGCCGTCAAACTGGCGCAGGTCGCGGGACGGGTCAACTTCCCGTCCCGACGCCATCGCGCAAGGCGCGCCTTGCGCTTCGCGTCTCAGCCCTACTTCATCGTCGGGATGGAGAATTCGGCGCCGTCCTTGACGCCGCTCGGCCAGCGCGAGGTCACCGTCTTGGTCTTGGTGTAGAAGCGTATCGAATCCGGCCCGTGCTGGTTGAGATCGCCAAAGCCCGAGCGTTTCCAGCCGCCGAAGGTGTGATAGGCGACCGGCACCGGGATCGGCACGTTGACGCCGACCATGCCGACCTGCACGCGGCTGGCGAAATCCCGCGCGGCGTCGCCGTCGCGGGTGAAGATGGCGACGCCGTTGCCGTATTCGTGGTCGTTGCAGAGGGCCAGCGCCTCCTCATAACCCTTCGCGCGCACGACGCTGAGCACGGGGCCGAAGATCTCCTCCTTGTAGATGCGCATATCCTTGGTCACGTTGTCGAACAACGAGCCGCCGATATACCAGCCCTTCTCGTAGCCCTGCATCGTAAAGCCGCGCCCGTCGACCTTGAGCTTGGCGCCCTCTTTGACGCCGATGTCGATATAGCCCTTGATGCGCTCCAGCGCCTCGGCGGTGACGACGGGGCCGTAATCGGCGGCGGGATCCGTCGAAGGGCCGATCTTGAGGCCCTCGACGCGGGGGACGAGCCGCCGCATCAGTTCGTCGGCGGTCTTTTCGCCGACGGGCACCGCAACCGAAATCGCCATGCAGCGCTCGCCGGCGGAGCCATAGCCGGCGCCGATCAGCGCATCGACCGTCTGGTCCATGTCGGCGTCGGGCATGATGAGCATGTGGTTCTTGGCGCCGCCGAAGCATTGCACGCGCTTGCCGCTGGCCGTCCCCCGCGCGTAAATATATTGCGCGATGGGGGTGGAGCCGACGAAGCCGACGGCGGAAATGTCGGGATCGTCGAGGATGGCGTCGACCGCGACCTTGTCGCCGTTGACGACATTGAGGATGCCGGCGGGGCCGCCGGCCTCGACGAACAATTCGCCAAGCCGCATCGGCACGCCGGGGTCGCGCTCGGAGGGCTTGAGGATGAAGGCGTTGCCGCAGGCGATGGCCGGCGCGAGCTTCCACAGCGGGATCATGGCCGGAAAGTTGAACGGCGTGATGCCGGCGACGACGCCGAGCGGCTGGCGCATGGAATAGACGTCGATCCCAGGGCCGGCCCCGTCGGTATATTCGCCCTTCATCAGATGCGGGATGCCGAAGGAGAATTCGAGCAC
>JAJYDD010000321.1 GCA_021777795.1 Pseudomonadota bacterium
GGCTCGACCGCGTCGGGTTGCATGTGTTCTACGCCATGCGGCCGGGGCTTTATTGGGCGCCGGGCGCCCTCAACGGCCGCGGCGACCTGCCGCCGCTGATGGCCGACGCTTCCCGCTAGGCTTGAGGCCCGCAAGGGGCTAGGTTCGGCGCTGGAAAGGGAGCCGAAATGCCCAAAGGTTACGTCATCTCGCGCGTCGACATCAAAGACCCCGCCGCTTACGCCAAATACGCCGAGGCCGCCGGCAAGGCGATCGCCGCCAGCGGCGGGCGGGCGCTGGCGCGCGGCGGCCGCTCGGAGGCGCTGGAAGGCCCGGCGCGCAAGCGCAATGTCGTGCTGGAGTTCGACAGCTACGAAGCCGCGAAAGCCTATTACCATTCCGCCGAATATCAGGCGGCCAAGGCGCTGCGCGAAGGCGCAGCGGATATGGAGATGGTGCTGGTGGAGGGCGTCTGACATGGCCAAAGCCTATTGGATCGCCCACGTCGATGTCTCCGACCCCGAGGCCTACAAGGCCTACGTCGCCGCCAACGCCGAAGCCTTCGCCAAATATGGCGCGCGCTTCCTCGTGCGCGCCGGCCGGCATGAGGTCGCTGAGGGAACCTCGAAAGCGCGCCAGGTGGTGATCGAATTCAAGGATTACGACACGGCGCTCGCCTGCTACCGCTCGCCGGAATATCAGGCAGCGATGAAGCTGCGCGAGGCCGCCAGCGCCGGCGATCTCGTCATCGCCGAGGGCTATGACGGGCCCCAGCCGGGCTGAGAACAGGAAACGACATGTCCGATATGCGATTGGTCGTCACGGGCGCTGCAGGCCGCATGGGCCGCACGCTCATCAAAACGATCTCTGAGACGCCGGGCGTCGCCCTCGTCGGCGCGCTGGAGCGGTCGGGCGCGGCCGATCTCGACGAGGACGCGGGGGTCCTGGCCGGCCTGCCGGCGCTCGGCGTGGAGATCAGCGACGATCCGCTGCCGCTGCTCATGCACGCCGACGGCATCATCGATTTCTCGACGCCGGCGGCCTCGGTGGAACTGGCCGCGCTCGCCGCCCAGGCGCGCATCGTCCATGTCGTCGGCACGACGGGCCTGAGCGAGGCGGACCTGCGCAAACTCGAAGCCGCCGGGCGCCATGCCGTGATCGTGCGTTCCGGCAACATGAGCCTCGGCGTCAACCTGCTCGCCGCTCTGGTGCGCCAAGCCGCCAAGGCGCTCGGCGAGGATTTCGACATCGAGATCGTCGAGATGCACCACCGCATGAAAGTCGATGCGCCCTCGGGCACGGCGCTGATGCTTGGCGAGGCGGCGGCCGAAGGGCGCGGCGTCGACCTGAAGTCGAATTCCGCACGCGGGCGCGACGGGATCACCGGCGCGCGCAAGCGCGGCGACATCGGCTTTGCGGCCTTGCGCGGCGGCGGGGTGATCGGCGATCACAGCGTCATCTTCGCCGGCGACGGCGAGCGGCTCACGCTGTCGCACCAGGCCGAAGACCGGACGTTGTTCGCGCGCGGCGCGATCAAGGCGGCGCTATGGGCGCGCGGTCAGAAGCCGGGGCTTTACGCGATGAGCGACGTGCTGGGACTGGGGTGACTTAGAAATGTAATGACGCCGTCATTACATTCTGTCATGATGAGGGCCGGAGGCACGCTATGCCCGCAACGGCGCCCAAACGCGACACGCTCAACATCCGCATCAAGCCCGAAGAACGCGAAATGATCGACCGCGCCGCTGACGCGCGCGGCCAGACGCGCACCGACTTCATCCTCGATGCGGCGCGGCGCGCCGCCGAGGAGGCGTTGCTGGATCGCACCGTCTTCACCGTCAGCGATGCCGCCTATGCGGCGTTTCTTGCCCGCCTCGACGCGCCCGTCGAGCCCAATGAGGCATTGCGGCGAACGTTGCGAACCGCAGCGCCCTGGGATCGTGGGTGACGATCGCCGCCCCGGCGCCGCTTTCCCCCCATCACCGGCTCGCCGACTTCGCCTCGGGCGTCGCCGCGCTCGATGATTGGCTGAAACGCCGCGCCGCAAAGAACCAGGCCGCCGACGCCTCGCGCACCTTCGTCGCCTGCGAGGGCGCCGATGTCGTGGGCTATTACGCGCTCGCGGCTGGCGGCGTCCAAACCGGCGCGGCGCCCGGCCGCTTCCGCCGCAATATGCCCGAACCCATCCCGGTCGTCGTTCTCGGCCGGCTCGCCGTCCATCGCGCCTATAAGGGACAGGGCCTCGGCCGCGCGCTGTTCCGCGACGGCGTGCTGCGGGTATTGCAAGCCGCCGAATCCATCGGCGTGCGCGGCCTTCTCGTTCACGCCCTTTCTCCAGACGCCCAGGCTTTCTATCTCGCCCTCGGCATGGAGATCTCGCCGCTCGATCCCATGACTCTGATGGCGACGCTCGCCGATCTGCGCCGCGCGATCTGAACGCGCCTCACGCCACCGTCAGTTTCTTCTTCGCCTTGTCCCCAGCCGCCCGCGCGGCGGAAGTCACGTTGAACATCTCCAACTCGTCCAGATCCGTCGCGCTGACCGGCGTCAGCGCCTCGTCGCGATAGGCGCGGGCGGCGGGGTCGCGCTTCAGCGCCCGCCGCACCGCCCCCATACGCCAGACGAAGCGGGCGATGACGAGATGTTTGCGCGCGAGATCGGCGAGATAGCGGGGGTAAAAAACCAGCGGGTTTTCCAGCGGCAGGCCGGGGCGGCGGTCGCGGCGCACTTTGCGCCTGAGATAGCCGCCTTCGAGCGGATGGATCTTTTCCAGCGTCACGCAGCCCCAGAACCAGATGAGCAGGAACATCATCTTGCCGGGGCTGATCCCCGTCGCCATCGCCCGCCGCAGCACGGTCTCCATGTGCTGCGGCGTATAGTAAGTCTCCCAGGCCAGCCGATAGGCGCGCTCCCATTCCGCCTTGCTCATTTTCGGATGGCCGGTCACGACATGTTCGAGGTCGTATTTGTTCATGTCGGGGTCCATCGCGACGCCCTCGCGGGCGAGGCGCTGATGGTCCTCCGAACCCGGCAACGGCGTCAGGCAGAAGAACTCCAGGAGATCGAGCGGCAATTCGCGCTTGATGATCTCGATGTCGCGCACGATTGAGTCCGGCGTATCGCCGGGGAAGCCGAGGATATAGCCGGCGTAGGTGAAACAACCGACCGCCTTCCAAGCCAGCAGCATCTCGCGATATTCGGCGATGCGGTTCTGCTTCTTCTTGGCCGAAACGAGGCTTTCGGGGTTGATGCTCTCCAGCCCCAGGAACACGCGCCTGACGCCGGCCGCCGCCGCCTTCTCGATGAAGCGCGGGATGCGATGCACCAGCGTATCGACCTGGACGACGAAATGGAACGACAGCTTCTCGCGCTTCCGCATCTCGATCAACCGGTCGAAGATCGGCTCCCAGTTGCGGTTGCGAGCGAGATTGTCGTCGGTGATGAAGAAATGCGAAACGCCGTTGGCGAGATTGGCGCGCACGATCGCCTCGACGTCGTCGGCGCTGCGATGGCGCGACTTGCGGCCCTGCACGTTGATGATGGTGCAGAACGAACACTGGAACGGGCAGCCGCGCCCGGCGTCGAAGCTCGTCACCAGCCCCGCCGTGCGCGAGACCAGCGCGGGGCTGAGGATCGGGATCGGCGCGCCATCGAGCGACGGCAGATCGTTCATGAAATTATAGAGCGGCTTCAACGCCCCGGCATAGGCGTCGGCGAGCACGGCTTCGAGCCGCCCCTCCGCCTCGCCGGCGAACAGGCTGACGCCAAGCGCCTGCGCCTCGCGCAAGTCGGCGGGCATTTCCGGCAGCATGGCGAGGCAGCCGGAGACATGAAAGCCGCCGATGGCGACCTGAACGCCGGCCTCGCGCAGCCGCCGGGCGATGTCCATCGCGCGCGGAAACTGATTCGATTGCACGCCGACGAGACAGACCAGCCCGCCGCCTTGGGCAATCTCGGCGGCGATCTTTTCCGGCCTGACGCGGGTGTTGGTCTCGTCCATCGCCACGATGTCGAAATCGCCGCCGAGCGCGCCGCGGGCGCGGCAATCCTCGGCGAGGCCGTGCATGACGGCGAGCGAGTTCGACGGAATCGCCGAGCGCAGCCATTGGATGACATAACCGTCGTCGTCGTAATGCGACGGCTTGATGAGGTAGAGGCGAAAGCGTCGGCTCATGGGCTCCCCGGTCGCCCCGGTTCTGCCACGGCGAGGCGACCCCTGTCGAGACCGACCCCGCCCGGATCTTGTCGCGTGCGAGGGAACCGCCGCCGCCGGGCGCGGTTAACCCCGGACAAACGATGGAGGCCCGACATGAAAACTTTAGCAGCGATATCGGCCTGTGCGTTTCTCGCCGCCGCCGCGCCCGCGCTCGCCGCGTCCAGCACGACGATGAAGCACGAGTTGAAGGCCAACGGCTCTCCCACCCCCGGTTATTCGCACGCCAAGCAGGCCGGCGCCCGCGGCACGGAATCCGGAAAGCCGTCCAAGGCGATCGAGGGGCGCGCCAACGCCAAGGACACGAACTCGAATAACGGCGCCAAGAAATAGCGTTTCATACCGTCTTGCCCTCCCACGCACACAAATCCGCGATCACGCATGTTTCGCATTTCGGCGCCCGCGCGGTGCAGGTGTAGCGTCCGTGCAGGATGAGCCAATGGTGGGCGTGGGAGAGGTAGCGCGGCGGCACGACGTTCATGAGCCCGTCCTCGACCTCGCGCGGCGTCTTGCCGGGGGCGATGCCGAGCCGGTTGCCGAGGCGGAAGACATGCGTATCCACCGCGATCGTCGGCTCGCCGAAGGCGACGTTGAGCACGACATTGGCGGTTTTGCGCCCGACGCCGGGCAGCGCCTCCAGGGCCTCGCGGTCGCGCGGAACTTGGCCGCCATGTTGCGCAATGAGCGCCTGGCTCAGCGCGATGACGTTCTTGGCCTTGTTGCGGTAGAGGCCGATGGTCTTGATGCGTTCGCGCAGGGCGTCCTCGCCGAGCGCGACCATTTTTTCGGCTGTGTCGGCGATGGCGAACAAGGGTTTGGTCGCCTTGTTGACGCTGACGTCGGTCGCCTGCGCCGAAAGCGCGACGGCGACTAGCAGCGTATAGGGGTTGACGTAGTCAAGCTCGGTCTTCGGCTCTGGCGAGGCTGCCGCCAGCCGCTCGAAGATCGCCGCCGCCCGCGACTTTGCGCCCCGTTTT
>JAJYDD010000322.1 GCA_021777795.1 Pseudomonadota bacterium
GGGATGGCGGAGCGGCTGATCGACAAGCTCGCGCCCGGCGACGATCTCATCGCCGGCTTCGCAACACCGCTGCCGGTCGGCGTCATCGCGGCTCTGATCGGCGCGCCGGCCGGTGACGCGGCGCTGCTGCTCGATTGGTCGCACAAGATGGTGGCGATGTATCAGTTCGCCCCGACGCGCGCCGACGAGGACGCCGCCGCCGCCGCCGCGCGCGATTTCGCGGCTTATGTTCGCGCGCTGGTCGCCGAACGCCGGCGCGAGCCGCGCGACGATCTCGTCTCGCAACTCATCGCGGCCGAAAGCGGCGAGGGCCGGCTCAGCGAGGACGAACTCGTCACCACCGTCATCCTGCTGCTCAACGCCGGCCACGAGGCGACGGTCCATGCGCTCGGCAATGCGGTCAAGGCGCTGCTGGAACAGGGCGCGCGCTTCGACGGCTCGGAGGCGGCGGTCGAGGAATTGCTGCGCTTCGATCCGCCGCTGCACATGTTCACCCGCTACGCGCTCCAGGAGGTGGAGATCGAGGGGGTGCATTTGCGCAAAGGCGAGCGCGTCGGCCTGCTGCTCGGCGCCGCCAACCGCGACCCCGCCGTTTTCGCCGATCCCGCCCGGCTCGATCTCGCCCGCGCGCGCAACCCGCATGTCGCCTTCGGCGCCGGCATCCATTTCTGCGTCGGCGCGCCGCTGGCGCGGCGCGAGATGCGCGTCGCGCTTGCGGCGCTGTTCCGCCGCCTGCCGGGATTGGGGCTCGCCGAGCCGCCGTGCTACCGCGACGCCTACCATTTCCATGGGCTGACGGCGCTCAGGGTGACTTGGTAGCCGCCCACGGTTTTACATCCTCGCCCGCGAGATCGCGCGCGGCGTCGGCGACGCGGCGGCCGGCGATGACCAGGTCCGGCGCGATTTCGGCGAGCGGGATCAGCACGAAGGCGCGCCGCAAGAGGTCGCGATGCGGGATGACGAGCCGTTCGTCCTGCACCGAGATGTCGTCGTAAAAGAGGATGTCGATGTCGATGACGCGCGGCCCCCAGCGCACACTGTCGACGCGGCCGAGGTCGCGCTCCAGCGTTTTCACCGCGTCGAGCAGGTCGAGCGGCGCCAGTTCGGTTCGTCCGATCGCGCAGGCGTTGGCGTAATCGGGCTGCGGCACGCCGCCCCAGGGCGCGGTGCGGTAGAGCGAGGAGACCTTCTCGATTTCCGCGATCCCGCGCGCGCCCAGCGCCGCGACCGCCCTGCGGATGGCCTCGGTGGGATCGCCGACATTGCCGCCTAGCCCTAAGCCGATCTCAGGCATTCTCGATCGCCTCGAACACGGTGAAGGCGGCGCGATGCTCGGCCGCGTCATGGACGCGAAACACGTTGGCGCCGCGCGCCAGCGTCGTCAGATTGGCCGCCAGCGTGCCGATCAGCCGGTCGTCGACGCCGGCGCCGAGGAGTTCGCCGAACAGCCGCTTGCGCGAGACGCCGATCAGCACCGGCAGCCCGAAGGCGCGCTTCAGCCTAGTCGTCGCCTTCAGCGCCTGGAGGTTCTGCGCCCGCGACTTCCCGAATCCGACGCCGGGGTCGACCAGAATCTTCGCCCGTTCGACGCCGGCTTGGTCCGCCAGCTTCAGCGAGCGCTCGAAAAAGCGCAACATGTCCTCGACGATGTCGATCTCGCGATCCACGGTGTCGCGGTTGTGCATGACGACGAGGCCGGCGCCACTTTGCGCCACCGTCTCGGCCATGCGGGGATCGCGTTGCAGCCCCCAGATGTCGTTGACGACGCTGACGCCGAGCGCCAGTGCCTGCCGGGCGGTGTCCGCCTTATAGGTGTCGATGGAGAACGGCAGGGCGACCTCGGCGACCAGCGGGCCGAGCACGGGTTCCAGCCGGCGCCATTCCTCGTCGGCGGCAACGGGGACGTGGCCGGGCCGCGTCGATTCCGCGCCGATGTCGAGGATGTCGGCCCCGCCCGCGACGAGCTTTTGCGCCTGCGCGCGCGCGGCGTCGAGCTGCTGGAACCTGCCGCCGTCGGAGAACGAATCCGGCGTTAGGTTGAGAATGCCCATCACCAGCGGGCGCGCCGCCAGCGCCGCCAGAAAGGTTTGAAGCCGCGCTTGCCCTATCGACACTTCCGCTCCTCCGCCGCGATGGCGCCTATAGCGCAAGCCGCGCCGGCGGCGAAGCCTTCAGATCACCGCCCGCGCCGTCCAGCCCGCGCCCGGCGTTCCCAGCGAGGATGCCGAGGCGACCGTCGCATCATACATGTTGTAGGCCTCTAGCGCCCCGGTCGAGGCGTTTTCGAACAGGATGCTGGCGTCGAGATTGCCGTTGAGGGCGGCGACGCCGAAGAAGCTCCATCCGGCGCCGGGGCCGTTGAACGCGCCGCCGCCGACCACCGCCGCGCCGTTCATATCCCAGGTCAGAAAATTTCCGGCGCTGTTCTCAAACAACAGGTCGCTCTTGCCGTCGCCGTTGAAATCCCCGGTCCCGACGAGGCTCCAGCCGGCGCCGGGCGTGCCGATCGTCGTTGTGCCGGCGAAGCCGCCGTCGGCGATGAACCAAGCGTCGTAATTGCCGCTGGGGTCGAGAAAGATCAAATCGGTGATCCCGTCGCCGGTGAGGTCGGCGACGCCCGCCAGCGCATAGCCGGCGCCGGGATTGCCGAGCGCGTCCTGGGCGAGAACTTGCGTGCCGTCGAGCAGCCAGGCCGAATAATCGCCCGCAGCATCGACGTACAAAAGATCGTTGATCCCGTCGCCGTTGAAATCGCCGAGGCCCTTGTATTGCCAGGTTCCGCCGGGCACGCCGAGGTTGCCGCCGCCGATGAGCTGCGCGCCGTTGGTGAGCCAGATCGAGTAATCGCCGCTGCCGTCCGAACTGGCCAACAGGATGTCGGGACGGCCCGAGCCGTCGAAATTGCCGGCGCCGATCATCGTCCAGCCGCTGCCGGGGCCGGAGAGGATCATGCCGCCCACCGTCGTCCCGTAGCGTATGCCCCAACTGGCGAAGTCGCCGTTGGCGTCGGTGAACAGCACTGTGGGCGTCGGCGGCGGCGGCAGCGCATAAGGCGCCGTCGCGACGGCTTGCAGGGCGCCGGGATTGCCGATCGCGCCGACGCTCGACAATGCGGAATTGCTGATGACGTAATCGTCGAGCGCGCCGCTCTGCGTGTTCTGGAAGATGAGGTCGCTGTAGCCGGACGGGGTGTAGGTGCCGATCGAAACCAGCTTCTCGTACGGCCCCGGCGCGCACAGCGTCACGGTCCGGGCGATGGTGGCGCCGCCGCCCATGATCCAGGCGACATACTGGCCGGTGTACGGGTTCTCGAACAGGATGTCGGCGCGGTTGTCGCCGTTGAAATCGCCGAAGCCGACAAAGACATCGCCCGTCGGGGCCGCGCCCAACGTATTGGCGGCCCAGATCGTCGTCCCATGCATCATCCAGTCAATGTAGACGCCGCTGGAACTCTCGAACAGAATGTCGGCGTCGCCGTCGCCGTTGATGTCGGCCGTGCCCTTGAAAGTGTAACCGGGGCCCGGATTGCCGAGCATCCCGCCGCCGAGGATGTTGGAGGCGTGAATGTACCAGACCGCGAGATCCCCGGCCGCGTCCGCGAACAGGATGTCGCTCGACCCGTCATTGTTGAAATCGCCGAGGCCGACGACCGACCATGTGCCGCCGGGATTGGCGAGCGTATAGGCGGCGTAGATCGAGGTTCCCGACACCGCCCAGTAGACGAGCGTCCCGTTCTGGTTGCGGAACAGCATGTCCGTGCCGCCGTCGCCGAGAAAATCGCCGCTGCCCTCGTAGGTCCAGGCGGCGCCGGGATTGGCGAGCGAATAGGCGGCGTAGATCGAGGTTCCCGACACCGCCCAGTAGACGAGCGTCCCGTTCTGGTTGCGGAACAGCATGTCCGTGCCGCCGTCGCCGAGAAAATCGCCGCTGCCCTCGTAAGTCCAGGCGGCGCCGGGATTGGCGATCGCCCCGCCGCCGGTCAGGGCGGCGCCGTTGATCTGCCAGACCGAATAGGTCCCAGCCGTGGACGGACCCGAATTGACGGACAGGAGCGCCAGCGCTTTGGGAATGTGCGGCAGGGTGAGCGCCCAGAAATCGTAAGGGATCGTGTTAGCCGTCACTGTCAGGCTGGAAACCGGCGTGTTCGGCGTGATGACGACCATGCTGTCGGGCCAAGCGCTCCCGGCGTAGGAGGACACGGTGAGGGTTCCCGTCGCGGCGTTGATCGATATGCCGGAATTCGGCGCCGCGCGGCTCGGCCCGACGACGGTGAATGTCCAGCCGGCGGTGGAAACCGGCGCGCCGCCGTAGGTCGCGCTCACCTTGTAAGTCTCGCTTCCCGTATATTCGGGATAGGAGGCGCCGGGATCGACCAGCATGAAGCTCGACCCGGCGGGAACCGGGCTTGAAAACGCGTAGGCGATGGCGTCGGTCGAGGTGGTGTTCAACTGCCCCGCGAATAGGCCCAGCCCCACGACGGAATAGGGCGCCCCCAGCGAAAGCATCTCGTCGTCGTTCCAGGCGGCGGTGGTCCCCAACAGGCCCGTCATCGCCTGGAGCCCGCCGAAATAGGCGGTATAAAATCCGTTGTAGGGGATTCCCGCGACGCTGGCGATCTTGTCGGTGACTGTCCCAGTCCACGAGATATAGCTGCCGGTTCCGCCGAGCTTGCCGCTGACCGTGTAGGCGTTGTTGTTCCTTACGCTGGTTTGTGTCGCCGCCGCCATGAGTCGTCATTCGCCGTGAGATTTCCGCAAGCCGGATACGCCCGCTAAGATGAGCGAAGCTGAAGCGGCGACGCTCCTCAGGATGTAGCCGCCCTGTTTACGTATGTCGGCGCCGGCGCGAAAGTAAAGGCGTAGTTAATATTGACGTTGCGTCATTTCGGAGCCATTTCCCAGCGCAACCGCCCTAGGCGACTTGCGGCGATCTCGCTGGCGCGCAAACGCGCTGGACGCGCGGGCGCGGCTGCGCTATGGGGCGCGCTCAAATGAAAACAGCGCGCCGAAGCGCTCGCCGGCCCCGATTGCGGCAAGCCGACGTCACGGCATGGAGATAAAAGTGGATATTATCGCGACCCTCGAAGCCGAGGAAGCGGCCCGTCTTGCCGCCAAGGGCAACAAAGTCCCCGAATTCCAGCCCGGCGACACCGTGGTCGTCAA
>JAJYDD010000323.1 GCA_021777795.1 Pseudomonadota bacterium
TCGTCGTCGACATCGTGTTTGTCTTGCGTCCGCTGAGCGGCGCGCCATCGCGGGGACAACCGGCATCGCCCCCGTCCGCGAACCGGGCGCTCGACATTCTCAAGGAGCGATACGCTCGGGGCGAGATCGACAAGAACGAGTTCGAGGAGCGGCGGCGAAGTCTGGACGACTGACGCACCGCGCCGCCGAGAGTAGGCGACAATGAAACACCTGTTCTTACTGAATGACGCGCCCTATGGGACCGAGAGGAGCTACAACGGCCTTCGCCTCGCGCTGGCGCTCACGAATAAAGAGCCCGAGGCGGGGGGTCGTGTGCCTGGTGACCGATGCGGTCGCTTGCGCCCGCAGAGGGCAGAAAACGCCTGACGGGTATCACAATATCGAACGCGTGCTGAAGCGCTTCGCGTCCGCTTCTCACAAGATTCTGCTCTGCCGAACCTGCAAGGACGCGCGCGGCCTCGCCGAGGCGGATCTGACGGACGGCGCGCAGTGCAGCGCGATGGACGAACTGGCGACCGAGCTACTCGACCCCGACAAGGTTATCGTATTCTGAGCGCCCGACGCGGCGGTTTCAATAAGCGATCTGGGTCTTAGGTCGAAGGTTAAACGGAGGGCCGACGCATGTGGGAACGACAAGGCGCCACACATCGCATTTCCATCATTGCGACAGTGCTGGCGATTGCCTCTTGTTATGGCGCATTGCTGGCCATCGCATTCCTTTCGCTGCTGGGCGTCACGGTCTCGGCGGACGATCGCGCTTGGGCGCGCGGCGCGGTCGTTCTGTTCGCGGCGCTCGCCGCCGTGACCGCCCTGGCGTCCTCCGTGTTTCGACGACGCATCTTGCCGGCTGCGCTCTCCATAGGCGGTTTCCTGCTGACGACGTGGGCGACCTACGGCTTTCGCAGCCGGCTGATCGAGGCGTCGGGGTTCGCCCTGTTGATTGCCGCCGTCGCATGGGAGCGCATCTGGAAGCGACGCTCGCCGGCGTCCCCAATCGACGTCGGTTGCGCCGTCCGGCCTGCCAGCCAAGCCGTCGCGCGACGGCGTTGATTGTCGAATAACAAGACTGAGCGCCGGAGGCGCCATGCGACCGATCTACCTCGACTACAACGCCAGCACTCCCATCGATCCGGCGGTCCGGGACGTCATGCGTCCGCTGCTGGAGGCGGCCTACGGCAACCCTTCGAGCGGACATTGGGCGAGCCTCGACGCGCGCGCGGCGCTTGAAGAGGCGCGCGGCAAGGTCGCCGATTTTTTGGGCTGCGCGCCTGACGAGATCGTGTTCACGAGCGGCGGCAGCGAAGCCAACAACCTCGCGCTCAAGGGCGTCTATTTCGCTGGAGGCGATCGTCCGGTCCACTTCATCGTCTCCGGGATCGAGCATCCGGCGATACTCGAACCTCTGCGCTTTCTGGAGCGGCTTGGCGCGTCGGTGACTTATGTTGCGGTCGATTCCCACGGTCTGATTGATCCCGACGACGTGCGCCAGGCGATCCGCAAGGAGACGGCGCTCATCAGTGTGATGCACGCCAACAACGAGGTCGGAACCGTCGAGCCGATCGCGGAACTGTCGAAGATCGCCCGCGATCACGGCGTCGCACTCCACACCGACGCGGCCCAGTCGGTCGGCAAGATCGCGACGCGCATCGACGATCTCGGCGTCGACCTGCTTTCGCTCGCAGGCCACAAGATCTATGCGCCCAAGGGGATCGGCGCGCTCTACGTGCGGCGCGGGACGGTTCTGGAGCCCTTGATCCATGGCGCGGGCCATGAGCGGGGGCGGCGCGCCGGCACGCAAAGCGCACTGTTGGCGGCGGCCTTGGGCAAGGCCTGCGAAATCGCCAAGTCCCAGGCCGACAATTCACAAATCCAGCGTCTGCGCGATCATTTCTGGCGCCGCCTGCAAGCCGAATTCGGCGAACGCGTCGTCTTGAACGGCCACCCCAAGATGCGGCTGCCAAATACGCTCAATGTTTCCTTCATTGGCGCAAACGGCGCTGACGTTCTCACGCGCGTCCCAGAAATCGCCGCCTCGACCGGCTCGGCTTGCCATGCAGGCCAGACCCGAATGTCGCCGGTGCTCGCCACGATGGGTGCGGCGCCGGAAGTCGGCGTCGGCGCGGTTCGATTCAGCCTCGGCCGCGCGTCCACGCGCGAAGACATCGACCGGGCGGTCGAAGGGTTGCTGCGGGCGTTGACGTGAGCGCCCGAACGAAACCCGTCGCCATAGTTCCGGCCGCTTATCGCGCCTGGCGTGAGACCTCGCTCGGCGCGGTCACGGAGCGCCTCGAACGGACGGCGATGCTCGACCTCATGAGCGATCTGAAAGGCGCCCGCGTTCTCGATGTCGGCTGTGGCGACGGCCTGCTCGCCTGCCATGTGGCGGCGCGAGGGGGAATCGTCTCGGGCGTCGACGCCGACCCGGCGATGCTGGAGGCCGCGCGCGAGCGGGCGAACGAGGAAGTTGCACACGTCGCATTCTTCGAAGCCGGCGCCGAAAGCCTGCCCTTTCCGAACGACGCGTTCGATCTCGTCTGCGCGACGACAGTGCTGGGCTTCGTCAAGGACGCGGATCGCGCGTTCGTCGAAATGGCGCGCGTGCTGCGGCCGGGCGACGCGCTCGTCATCGGCGAACTCGGGCGCAGGAGCCTGTGTTCCGCCGAACGGCAGCCGCGCGGCTGGCTCGGCTCGGCGACTTGGCGCAAGGCGCGGTTTCGCGACACCGTCGAGGTTCGAGCCCTCGTTGAGCGCGCCGGACTGACAGGCAAGACGATGCGCGGCGTCGCCTTCCTTCCGCCCCTGGCGCTGTCCGCGCGCGCTATGGCTCCGTTCGATGCGTGGCTCGGTCGGCGGACGACCTTCGGCGCGGCCTTCATCGCGCTGCGCGCCGTGGCGGGCGCTGATTCCAGGAGTCACTGACATGTCGATACCGCCGGCGGCTTCGCCCCCCATCCCCATCCGCCTCGGCCTCGTCGAGAACTGGCGGCAATTCTCGCTGCTGGCGCTGGTCAACGCTTTCGTCGGCGGCATGGTCGGCCTGGAGCGCACGGTCGTGCCGCTCATCGGCTCGGAGCAGTTCCATATCGCCTCGACGACCGTCGTCGTTTCGTTCATCGTCAGCTTCGGCGTCGTCAAGGCGCTCGCCAATCTCGTCTCCGGCCATTTCGCCGACGTCTATGGCCGAAAAACAATGCTGATCCTGGGCTGGTTGTTCGGCCTGCCGGTCCCGTTCATGATCGGATGGGGGCCGAGCTGGGGCTGGATCGTCGCCGCCAATGCGCTGCTCGGCGTCAATCAGGGCTTCGCCTGGTCGATGACGGTCCTCATGAAGGTCGATCTCGTCGGACCGAAGTCACGCGGCCTCGCCGTCGGTCTCAACGAATGCGCCGGCTATCTCTCGGTCGGCGTCACGGCCTTTCTCACCGGCTATATCGCCGAACATTACGGCCTCAGGCCCGCGCCATTCTATCTGGGCGCGGGCTACGCCGTGCTGGGGCTCGCTCTTTCGATCCTGCTCGTCGCCGACACGCGCCGCCATGTCGCCCTCGAACTCGCTCATCACGCTGCGCCGGCGCAGCAGGCTGGCTTCTGGGAGATCTTTCGCCGCACCTCCTTCGGCGACCGCAATCTGTTCGCGGCGTCGCAGGCGGGGCTCGTCAACAACCTCAACGACGGCATGAGCTGGGGCGTCTTCCCGCTGTTCTTCGCCGCCTACGGGCTCAGCATCGAGCGCATTGGCGTCTTGAAGGCGGTCTATCCCGCCATCTGGGGCGTCATGCAGACAGCGACGGGGCCGCTGAGCGACCGCTGGGGCCGCAAAGGCCTGATCGTCGCCGGCATGTGGACGCAAGCTGTCGGTCTGTTGCTGACGGCGGCGACGCACAGTTTTGGTTGGTGGCTCGTCGCCAGCGTGCTGCTCGGTCTTGGCACGGCCATGGTCTACCCGACCCTTATAGCCTCGGTTTCCGACGCCTCGAATCCCTCCTGGCGCGCCCGTTCGCTCAGCGTCTATCGCTTCTGGCGCGATCTCGGCTATGCCATCGGCGCGCTGTCGGCCGGCGTTCTCACCGACCTGTTCGGCGCGGCCGTGGCCATCGCTTCAATCGGCGCGCTGACATTCGCCTCCGGCGTGCTGACCGCCTTCGCCATGACCGACCTGAGGGGCGGCGCCTCGAAAGGGCAATCGAAATGAAAGAAACGCCAAATCGCGAAACGCCGTGGCCGCCGATCCTGCGCGGCAAGGATACAACGGCCCCTTCCGTGTTCACGCCCGAGGCCCTGTTGCGCGAAGCGCGGCGGCAGAAGAACGCGCCGGCCGGCGTTGTTCCCGAAATCTGCGTGCTCGATCCCGACGGCGACATCGTCGACCATCTCGTGAGCCACGGCCAGGCTACGCGCCTCCCCTCCTGGGCCTGCTATCACACCGACCTCTATGGGTTCGATCGCGACGGCCTGCGCTGCGGCGTCGTCGGCTCGGCGGTTGGCGCTGCGTTCGCGGCGCTGGTGGCCGAGCAAATGTTCGTCAGCGGCTGCCGGCTGCTTCTCAGCGTCACCTCGGCCGGCCAGATCGCGCCGGTGCGGTCGCCGCCGTATTTCATCGTCATCGACCGCGCTTTGCGCGACGAGGGGACGAGCTATCATTACCTCCCGCCATCCGATTTCAGCCACGCCGAACCACGCCTCGTCGACCTTGCCCGGCAAGCCTTGTCGGAAGCCGGCGTCGCCGCGGAGGTCGGCGCGACCTGGACGACCGACGCGCCGTTTCGCGAGACCGAGACGGCGATCGCTTCGGCGCGCTCGATGGGCATTCTCGCCGTCGAAATGGAGGCGGCGGCGCTTTACGCCTTCGCCGCCGCGCGAAGCCGGCCGGTTCTCTGCTTCGCCCATGTCACCAATCAGATGGCGCAGGCCGAAGGCGATTTCGAGAAGGGCGAGGCGAGCGGCGCGCTCGCTTCGTTGAAACTCGTCGAGTCCGTCGCGCGCGCCTGGCTCGCGAACGTTTGAGGAGAGAGGAGAACGCTGCGGACGGCATAGGCTCGTCGATCCACAGCGACAATTGTTCGAATTGATCTGAAGATGCCGCGATGGCGCGGGATTGGCTACAGGACGGCCTGATCTCGGAACAACGTTTCGATCAGAGGACAATCGGCGCGGGTTCCG
>JAJYDD010000324.1 GCA_021777795.1 Pseudomonadota bacterium
TGGCGGCGCGCTTTATATGATCGCCAAAGGGCCGCGCCGCCTGCTGCGCCTGCCTGTTGAAGGTCTCGCCAAGGAGTTCTCGGCATGAGCGAGGTCATTCTCTCACTGGACAACGCAACCAAGCTCTATGCGGGCGTGCCGGCGATCGAGGGCGTAGACTTCGAGTTGCGGCGCGGTGAAATCCATGCGCTGGTCGGCGAGAACGGCGCCGGCAAGTCGACGCTGACCAAGGTGATGGCCGGCGTCGTCTCGCTGACCTCGGGCGTGATGAAGATCGACGGCGCGATCGTTTCGCCGCGCACGCCGCTGGAGGCGCGTCAGCTCGGCGTCGGCATGGTGTTCCAGGAAAACAGCCTGGTGCCGACGATGACCGTGGCGCAGAACTTGTTCCTCGGCCAGGAGAAGTTCTACAACCGTCTGCGCGGCATCTACATCGCCGCGCAGCAGTTCCTGCAATCGCTCAATTTCGACGTTCCGCCGACGGCGATCGTCGGCGGCCTCGGCGCGGCGAAAAAGCAGATGGTCGAGATCGCCCGCGCCGTCCTCAACCGGGCGAAGATCATCATATTCGACGAGCCAACCGCCACGCTGACGCCCGAGGAGAAGAAATATTTCTTCGACCTCGTGCGCGATCTCAAGCAGCGCGGCGTCTCCATCGTCTTCATCAGCCACGCGCTGGAGGAGGCGTTGCAACTCGCCGACCGCATCAGCGTGCTGCGCGACGGCAAGAAGGTCGTCACCGACGACGCCGACAAGTTCGATCGCGCCCGCATCGTTCAGGCAATGGTTGGTCGTGACCTCTCCAACACGCTCTATGGCGTGCGCAAGACCAGCGTGCGGCGCGCCGGCGAGCGCATCCTCACCATCCAAAACCTCAAGATGGCGCCGATGGTGCGAAACAACTCGCTGTCCGTCTTCGCCGGCCAGATCACCGGCGTGTTCGGCCTCGTCGGCGCCGGGCGCACCGAGACGTTCAAAGTCGTCGCCGGCGTGCTGAAGCGCGATTTCTTCCACGGCGGTGAAATCTTGCTGCGCGACAAGCCGGTGCGCTACCGCGTGCCGGGGCCGGCGGTGAAAGCCGGCATCGCTTATGTCACCGAGGATCGCAAGATCGAGGGCTTCTTTGAAACCTTCTCGATAGCGCGCAACATCTATCTCGGCTTGCTAGCCAAATATCCGCGCGGCCGCGCCCTGCTGTCGGCGCGCGAGCAGGCGGAAGCCGGCAAGGCTTGGGGCGATCAACTCAAGGTGCGCGCCATCGGCCAATCGGCGAAGGTTGTCGAACTCTCCGGCGGCAACCAACAGAAGGTGGTGATCGCAAAATCGTTGATACAGTCGCCCGACCTCATCATCTTCGATGAGCCGACGCGCGGCGTCGACGTCGGCGCGATCGTCGAAATCCACGAACACATCAACCGCCTGGCTGACGAGGGCAAGGCGGTTGTCGTCATCTCCTCTTATCTGCCTGAGGTTCTCGCGCTTTCCGACCGCATCCTGGTGACGCGACAAGGCAAGGTGGTCGAGGAGTTCTCGGCGCTGGAAGCCACCGAGGAGAAGATCATGTACGCCGCGATCCACTGAAGGCGTCGCCTGTCGACTCTCGCCAGCCGCCCCTTGCCAAGGTTCAGTTTGTATGCCACCTAATTTAGGAGGCATACAAACCATTTCGGACCGATGAGCTTTGACGCTGAAGCGCCCCGGCGGAGACTGGGCGGCTTGATCGGCCGCACGGGCCGCCAATGGCGGCGCGCGCTCGACTTGCGCTTGCAACCCTTCGACCTCACCGAAGCGGCGTGGTTGCCGCTGCTCCAGCTTTCGCGCGCCGATGAGCCGATGCGGGGCAAGGATCTCGCCGCCGCGCTGGCGCTCGACAAATCCTCGCTCGTGCGCGTGCTCAAGGGGCTCGAAGAGGCGGGGCTCGTTGCGCGCGGCGAGGACGCGGACGACCATCGCGCCAAGCCGATCATCATCACCGCCAAGGGGCGCAGGCTCGCCGAGCGCGTCGAGCGCATGTCGCGCGACCTCGAACGCGAACTCATCGCCGACATCGCCCCGGCCGACCTCGCGGCGACCCGCGACACGCTCGAACGACTCTCGGCGCTGCTGGAGCGCCTGGGCGGGCGCGAATGAACCTCGCTCTGGCGAAACCCTCGCCGCTGTGGCTGCTGGCGCTCATCACGCTCAACGGCACGCTGGCGATGCACATTTTCGTCCCCGCTTTGCCGGCCGTGGCGCGCGATCTCCACGCCAGCGCCGCCGAGGCGCAGATGACGCTCAGCGTCTATGTCGTCGGCCTGTCGCTGGGACAACTGACCTACGGCCCGATCTCCGACCATTTCGGCCGGCGGCCGGTGCTGATGTTCGGCATGGCGCTTTACGCCGCCGCGAGCGTGGCCGCGCTGTTCGCGCCGACGATGGGCGCGCTGGTCGTCGCCCGGTTGTTGCAGGCGCTCGGCGGTTGCTCCGGCCTCGTGCTCGGCCGCGCCATCGTGCGCGACGGCGCGGCCGGCGATACGGCGGCGCGGCGGTTGTCGCTGATGAACCTGATGACGATGGCCGGCCCCGGCCTGTCGCCGATGATCGGCGCGGCGATGGTTGAGGCCACCGGCTGGCGCTCGATCTTCGCGCTCGTCAGCCTGCTGGGGCTGGCGGGATTCGTCCTGGTCTGGCGGCTGTTGCCGGAGACCGGGGCCAAGCCCGACAAGGCGGCGGGCGTGCTCGGCAATTATGCGCGGTTGCTGAAGTCGCGCGCCTTCGTCGGCTATTCCATCGGCGGCGGCTGCGCGACGACCTCGATGTACGCCTTCATCGCGGCGGCGCCCTTCATCTTCGTCGATCAGTTGCACCGGCCGGCGAGCGAGGTCGGCGTCTATCTCGCCATCAACATCGTCGGCATCTGGTTCGGCAGCCTGACAGCGAGCCGCGTCATCGGCCGCTTTCCGATGTCGCGGCTGATGGTGCTCGGCAATCTCATCTCCTGCGTCAGCGCCGCGATCTTCCTGGGTTTGGCCGCTTCCGGCGCGCTCAGCGCGACCTCGGCGGTGGCGACGATGCTGGCGATGTGCTTTGGCGGCGGCATCGCCTCGCCGACCGCGCTCGCCCAGGCGCTCAGCCTCAACCCTGGCATCGCCGGCTCCGCCTCCGGCCTCTATGGCTTCGTGCAGATGATCGTCGGCGCGATCTGCACCGCCTGCGCCGGCATCGGCGGCGATCCGTCCTTCACGGTCGGCGTCGTGCTGCTGAGCGCGGGCGTTGTCGCGCAGGTCTGCTTCTGGCTCGCGCAGAGGCGCGGCGCGGGGTCAGCGCCAGCCTAGCGCCGGCGCGACATGCTTCAGGATCGACTCGATGAGATGCGCGTTGTAATCGACGCCGAGTTGGTTGGGCACGGTGAGCAGCAGCGTGTCGGCTTCGGCGATGGCTTCGTCCTTGGCGAGTTCGGCGATGAGTTCGGGCGGCTCGGCGGCGTAACCGCGACCGAAGATGGCGCGCGTGCGCTCGTCGATGAAGCCGACGCTGTCCTCCTCCTTGCCGCCGCGCCCGAAATAGAGCCGGTCGCGGTCGTCCACCAGCGGCATGATGCTGCGGCTGACCGAGACGCGCGGCGCGCGCGCATGGCCCGCCGCCTTCCAGGCCTCGCGGTAGACGCGGATCTGCGCGGCCTGTTGCACATGGAACGGTTCCCCGGTCTCGTCGTCCTTCAAGGTTGAGCTTTGCAGGTTCATGCCGAGCTTGCCGGCCCAGGCGGCGGTGGCGTTGGAGCCGGCGCCCCACCAGATGCGTTCGCGCAAGGTCTCCGAATGCGGCTCCAGGCGCAAGAGGCCGGGCGGGTTGGCGAACATCGGGCGCGGGTTCGGTCTGGCGAAACCCTCGCCGCGCAGCACATCGAGGAAGACCTCGGCGTGGCGACGGCCCATGTCGGCGTCGGTCTGGCCCTCGGCGGGGCGGTAGCCGAAATGGCGCCAACCCTCGATGACCTGCTCGGGCGAGCCGCGACTGAGCCCGAGTTGCAGCCGGCCGCCGGCGATGAGATCGGCCGCGCCCGCATCCTCGGCCATGTAAAGCGGGTTCTCGTAGCGCATGTCGATGACGGCGGTGCCGATCTCGATGCGGCGGGTCTTGGCGCCGACCGCCGCCAGCAGCGGAAACGGCGAGGCGAGTTGGCGGGCGAAATGGTGGACGCGGAAATAGGCGCCGTCCGCGCCCAGTTCCTCGGCGGCGACGGCAAGGTCGATGGATTGCAGCAGCGCATCGGAAGCCGAGCGGGTCCGCGATTGCGGCGAGGGCGTCCAATGCCCGAACGAAAGGAAGCCGATGCTTTTCACGTGCGATCTCGCGATAGCGGGCCGTGCGGCCCTATGGCGCCGTCCATAGCATTTTTCCGCAGCGGGGGTTCCTCGGACCTTGCAGGCCGAGGAGGATGGCGCGGAGATGAGCGGTGATCGCGGTAAAGATTTGGACGAGTTCGCTTCGGACTCGACAAATTCAGCTCTCATTCGGTGTGTGTTGAATTGGCGCTCGACTTTCCTCGGGTCAAGATTAGAATTTCCCTTCTGCGCGGGGCGAACGCTTGAGCCATGAAGCTGCTTATCGTCGATGACCACCCGATCGTGCTTGACGGACTGGCGGCGCTGCTTGTCGGCGCGGCCCCTGAAACCGTCGTTCTCACGGCGCGCGACGCGCCCGGCGGCCTGAGGCTGGTGGAGGCCAACCCCGACCTCGATGTCGTCCTGCTCGACCTGCGGCTGCCGGGCCTCGGCGGGCACGCGGCGATCTCGGAGTTCGGGCGCCTGCGGCCGACGCTGCCCATCATCATCCTGTCGTCCTCCGAGGATCCCGAGGACGTGCGCAGGGCCCTCGCGTTGGGGGCGCTCGGCTATATGCCAAAATCCGGCAGCCGGCAGGCGCTGATGTCGGCGATCGATATGGTGTTGAACGGCGAAATCTATGTGCCGCCGTTGCTGGTCGGCGGCCCCGGCGGCGAGACGCCGAAAGCCGCCATCACGGCCCAGCGCGGAGTCAGGCTGACGGGGCGACAAGCCGAAGTGCTCACCCTGTTGAGCGAGGGAATGGCGAACAAGGCGATCGCGACAAAACTCAATTTGTCCGAGAAGACGGTCAAGATTCACATCACCGCGATCTTCAAGG
>JAJYDD010000325.1 GCA_021777795.1 Pseudomonadota bacterium
GTCCTTGCGCCGGCGGATTTCGGCGAACACCTGCGCGGGATCGGCGCCGGCGAGCCCGACCGCCGCCTGCACCGCCGGAACCTCGGCGCGCAGGAACGGATTGGTCGCCAGTTCCAGCGCGATCGTCGTGGGCAGCGTCGGCCGCCCTTGCGCGCGCAAAGCCTTCACCGCCTCGGCGCGGGCGATGAGATCGACGTTGCCGGGCTCGATGGTCAGCGCGAAGCGGGCGTTGGATTCGGTGTATTCGTGGCCGCAGTAGATCTGCGTTTCGCCCGGCAGAGCCGCGAGCTTGGCGAGCGAACTCCACATCACCGCCATCGGCGTCTCGAACACGCGCCCGCACCCGAGCGAAAACAACGTATCGCCGGTGAAGGCGATCTCGTCCTCGTCGAACACATAGGACACCTGGCCCGCCGTGTGGCCGGGGGTCTCGATGACGCGCGCCGCCAGGGCGCCGATCTCGACATAATCGCCCTCGCTCACTTCGAGGTCGAGCCCGCCAATGCGCGCCGCCTCCTTGGCGGGGCCGACGACGCGCAGGCCCGCGAAGGCCGCGCGCACGGCGGCGATGCCTTGAGTATGGTCGGCGTGGTGGTGGGTGACGAGCAGGTCGGTCAGCCGCCAGCCCTGCGCGTTGGCCGCCGCGACCACCGCCTCGCCGTCCGGCGCGTCGATCGCGGCGGTGCGGCCGGAGCCGGAATCGTGGATGAGCGCGCCGTAATTGTCTTTCAGGCAGGGAAACTGAAACACATGCGTCGTCATGGCGGATCCTCTTGCATCGGGCCGGGCGGCTACAGGGAAGTGCGTCAGCCCGAAAATCGAAAGCTCCGACCGACGTGGAAAGCAGTGGTCGGGCGTGTCATATAGCGGAGTATGAGCGAGCCGCCAAAAAGCCACCCCGATACGGGCCGACTTGAATATAGCGGCGTATTCGGGAACCCAAATCGAGAGAGCGGATCGGTCGAAAAGCCTGTCCAACGCTCTTTGCGAATCACCCTGTCCTGGGCGAGACTGGAAACATGAGCGAATTGCGCACCATCTCCCTGTTTTCCGGCGCCGGGGGAATGGACCTCGGACTTGAAATGGCGGGCTGGCGCACGGCGTACGCGTGCGACTTAGATCCCTTTGCGGTCGAAACGTTGACCGCCAACGCGGGACTCGATCTCGGTGATCGGCGCAAGGCTTTCGGAGACGCCTTTATCGAACGGGCTGACGTCACCAAGCTCAGGGCCAACGAAATTCTAGCCAAGGCGGGGGTCCAAAAGGGCGCAGTCACCCTATTGACCGGCGGTCCCCCCTGTCAGTCGTGGAGTAGCGCGGGTCACCAACGGGGTTTTGACGATCCTCGCGGCCGCTTGTTCACCGACTTTGTGCGCATTGCGAAGGGGCTGGACGCGCGATGGCTGCTCCTGGAAAACGTGAGGGGTCTGCTAACGGCGCGGGGTCCGGACGGACAGCCGGGCTCAGCCCTGAACCACATCCGAAAGAGTCTTCTCGCGGCTGGATATCAAACGACCGTGGAGTTGCTGAACGCGGCCGATTTTGGCGTTCCGCAGCGCCGGGTGCGGCTGTTCATGATCGGCTTCAGAGCCGGTGACCCTCCGCGATTCCCGAATCCGACCCATGCCAGGCGCGCCGACCTCGTTGGCGCGCCGAAATGGGTTTCGCTCGCGTATGCTCTGGCTGGGGTGGACGGTCTGACTTCGGACGAGGTCATCAGGCCCTCCGTCAAACTGGCCGAAGAACTCGCAGCGGTCATGCCAGGCAGCGGCGTCAAAAGCCCCGGCAAGGCGGAGCGGACTCGCCCAGGCGGCCATTGGGGTTACAAGCAAGGGGCCTTCGTAGCCGATACCTCGCAACCCGGTCGTACCGTGACCGCAAGCGCCGCGCAGGATTGGATCAGAGACCCGAAGCTCGGCTTACGTCGCCTCTGCCCGCGCGAGTGCGCCGCCATTCAGAGTTTCCCCCCGAACTGGCGATTTGCGGGCAACGCTGTGACGCAATATCGGCTGATTGGGAACGCGGTCCCTCCTCGCTTGGCGAAGGCCCTGGGCGAATCGCTGCGGATCGACGCTCACCTCAGCAACAGCGGCGGAGCGGCGCGCCTGGACGAATTGACGCCGCTCTCCGCAAGGTTGGCTTATCACGTCCGTTATACTGCCAAGGAAGACGCCTCGAACGGAAAATCGCGCCGCGAAGCGCCAAGCCGGCGCCTCTCACGCGCGGCGCCCGGTCCTTGAAGCATGTCAATTGACCCAAAGCACATCTGTAATGCAGAAAAAGCGCGAGCTTTATATCTTGACAACTTAAAGCCAGGAGAAGCATCAGCTGATTGGGGTTTTGCAAATTTCAGCGCCCGCAAGCTTATTGTTAAGGCCCTTATAGCCTCTGACCGGTTGCGTAACGTCGAGGCGGCCCTCCTAAAAAGCGGAGTTCACACGGTAGTATTCAGGCAGATGCTGGCGCCGCCCATGAGCCAGGATCAATTTAAACTTGTTTGTGGAGTGTGGTCAAAATCGTCAGAAAGCGCAAATAAGCCTTTGACAAAAGCGTTAGCCGCAATAGTCGCGACGGCAATAAGCCAGCGTTTCGATAAGGGGTTAGTTGCTTTAGCGCGCGGAGACCGGCGAGACATTGCAGCGCTCCTCCGTGTAATATCCGCACTTATGGCGGTCCAGAAGATGGCGACCTCTAGACGATCTAGGCTCGCTTTCGATCAAGAATATGCCGTGGTAAAATTGTTAGAACAAAACGGCTGGACGAAGCTTCCCAGCAAATTGATTGATACACGCGCTGAGGTGCCAGCTAAATTTTTTATGCGTAAAACACGGTTCGCGACCGCCACAACCGCCCATCAAGAGGTGGATATCGCCTGCGGATTAAAACACTCTTATGTCCTGGCGATGGAATGCAAGGTCACTAACGACGAGACAAATTCGGTTAAGCGAGTAAACGACGTGCTCAAGAAAGCGACCGCGTGGAAGGCGCACTGGGGCAGTTTCGTGATAACGGCGGCACTCTTGCAAGGCGTGATCGCGGCAAAAGATGTTCAAAGACTGGACGACGCTGGCGTCCAGGTATTCTGGTCCCACAACCTCGACGAATTTCGTATCTGGTTAGCCAACCAGATCGCCTAGGTCTGTTTCAAATTGGCTCCTAGCGGCCCTTGATAGCCTGACGCAGTGCGAACGGCTATGCTTGGCCGGCGAAATCGTTGAATCCAGGATCATGACGCTCGACGTCCACGAACTCAGCGCGTTTTACGCCTCGCCGCTCGGGGAGACCTCGCGCCGGCTTATCGGGCGCGTGCTTCGCGCCCGCTGGGAGAGTTGCGCCGGCCTGTCGGTGATGGGGTTGGGCTATTGCGGCCCTTATCTCGACCGCTTCCGCGACGAGGCGCAGCGCACGCTGTCGCTGGCGCCGGCCGAGCACGGCGTCTCGCCGTGGCCGCAGAACGGGCGCTCGGCGACGACGCTGGTCGTGGCCGACATGCTGCCGCTGCCCGACGCCTGCATCGACCGCGCCCTCGTCGCCCACGCCCTCGAGACGGCCGAGGACGCGAGCGCGGTGATGGAGGAGGTATGGCGGGTGCTGGCGCCGGAGGGGCGGGCGATCATCGTCGCGCCGTCGCGGCGCGGCGTCTGGGCGCGCGTCGACGGCACGCCGTTCGGCCACGGCCAGCCGTTCTCGCGCGGACAATTGCGCGATCTCGTGCGCGACGCTTCGTTCTCGGCGGTGTTCTGGGGCGAGGCGCTTTATGCGCCGCCATTCCGCCGCCGCGTGTTCATCACCTGGGGCCCGGCGATCGAGCGCGTCGGCTCGGCGATGGGGCTGCCGTTCGCCGGCGTCCATATCGTCGAGGCGATCAAGCAGGTCTATCGCCCCGTCGGCCTGCGCCGGCTCGCCCACAAGCGCCCGATGCGGCTGGCGCCGGCGCTGGCGCCGACGGGCGGGCGGCTTTGAGGCGTTGGCGCCGGACGCTTTACATGCTTTCTAGCCCCGATCGACGAGAGGTTGGCCCATGTCCGAACATCTGCTGGTCCTGCTGCGCCACGGCCAGAGCGAATGGAACCTGAAGAACCTGTTCACCGGCTGGAAAGACCCTGACCTCACCGAGGCGGGCGTCGCCGAAGCCAAGGCGGCTGGCCAGCGGCTGAAAGCGCGCGGCCTCGCCTTCGACGTCTGCTTCACCTCCGCCCTGACCCGCGCCCAGCGCACGCTCGACCTCACGCTCGCCGAACTCGGCCAGACCGGCCTGCCGATCACCCGCGACGAGGCGCTCAACGAGCGCGATTACGGCGACCTCTCCGGCCTCAACAAGGACGACGCGCGCAAGCGCTGGGGCGAGGAGCAGGTGCATATCTGGCGGCGCAGCTACGACATCGCCCCGCCGGCCGGCGAGAGCCTCAAGGACACCGTGGCGCGCGCTCTGCCCTATTATTGCCAGAACATCCTGCCCGCCGTGCTGCGCGGCGAGCGCGTGCTGGTGGCCGCGCACGGCAATTCGCTGCGCGCGCTGGTGATGGTGCTCGACCGTCTGACGCCCAAGACCATTCCCGCGATGGAACTCGCCACCGGCGTGCCCCTGGTCTACCGCCTGAAAGCCGATTCGACCGTCGCGTCCAAGGACGTGCTAAGCGAGTGATGCCCCGGGCCGGTCCGCGAGAAGACTTGCGCGCGGCCGGGCGGCCTCATGTTGACAGCGATAAAAATATTTGGCCCTCGGTAAAATAAGCGCCGGTCAAGATTACCGCACTTAAATGCAACCTATCGCGCCTGAACGCCCGGCCGTCGCAGATTGTATTCGCATTTAATAATTTGAATTTAAAGTGTTTTTTGTTTTGTAGCGCGTGTCTACGCCGCTTGCCACAATATGTCGACAATAAGTCGAGCGCGCCTTACAGTGCAAACGCGGTGGCGTCTGGACGGTGAGAACTGCACTTGCAATCAATAGAAGCGACAAGGCAGCTCGGCGAGGTGGACAGAGAACTGATCCTTGATCTGCTGGATAAATTTTTCGCGCGGCGTGCCGCCGGAGATATTGACGGAATGCTCGAGCTTGTCGCGGACGACATCGTCTGCTTTCCGAATACGTCTTGGCGCCATGCCCGTTATCCGAGACGCATCGTCGGCAAGGAGGCGC